>WQRM01000006.1 GCA_009786735.1 Oscillospiraceae bacterium
CCGCCGCGTTGACCTCGAAATCTACGACAAAGAGGAGTATGAGCGGGCGCTTGCTTGGGTGAAAGCCAATTGTCCCGAAGGCTTGGACAAAAACGCCGAGCCCTCCACGCGCGAACGCAAAGACTTCGAGTGGGAGTTCTGCACGAAGATGACGATCATTTGCCGCGACATCTTGCTGGGCAACCCCAAGCTCAAAGACGTGCGTCCGTCTGCCGAAGCTGCCAAGCAAAACGGCGCACTCACCGACGGCTGGCACGAAGAAGCCCTCGGTCGCAACGCCATTTTGGGCGGCTTTCAAGGGCAGCGCCAGTGGACGGATTTCATGCCCAACGCAGACTTCACCGAGGCCATCCTCAACAGCAGTTTTGACTGGGACGGCAAGCGCCAACCGCTGATTTTCGCCACGGAGAACGACGGTCTCAACGGCTTGAGCATGCTGGCGGGCAACTTGCTCACCGGCACGGCGAGCGTGTTTGCCGATGTGCGCACCTATTGGTCGCCCGATGCCGTCAAGCGCGTGACGGGCTATGACCTGCAGGGGCAAGCCGCAGGTGGGATTATCCACTTGATTAACTCCGGCGCGGCAGCACTGGATGCTACCGGCGCGGCCGAAGGCAAAATCAAGCCTTGGTGGGACGTGACCCAGCAGGACATTGACGCGATGCTCAAAGCCACCGACTGGTGCCCGGCGAACAAGGGTTACTTCCGTGGCGGCGGGTATTCGTCGCACTTCAAAACCATCGCCGAAATGCCGGTGACGCTCGTGCGCTTCAACATCACCGAGGGCGTGGGACCAACCCTGCAAATCGCCGAGGGCTACACCGTCACCCTGCCCGACAACGTGCACAAGGCACTCGACGAGCGCACGGATAGCACATGGCCAACCACTTGGTTCGCTCCTATTACTAACAGTTGTGGGATTCCGCGCGAAGCGGGGAGCTCCACCGCAGGTGGCGCGCCACGCATTGACGGCGTGGGCGGCGCAGCCTTTGCGGATGTCTACAGCGTGATGGCAAACTGGGGTGCCAACCACGGCAGCTTCAGCTACGGTCACATCGGCGCTGACCTCATCACCCTGGCGAGCATGCTGCGCATCCCCGTGAGCATGCACAACGTGGCCGACAGCGCGGTGTATCGCCCGCACAGCTGGCAGGCGTTTGGCACCAAGTGCCTTGAGGCGGCGGATTATCGCGCCTGCGCGGCTTATGGCGCAAGATTCTAGGCATAACAAAGAGGCGGGCCGCAATGGCTCGCCTCTCTTGCTATGCTGGCGTGAATACGTGAATACCCACAAGCTCGCGCTCGGCAGTAAAGAAAAACCGAACTGGAGCACTGTCGCCCCACTCTAGTGAATAATTTCGCCAAGTGCCGTCGTTGAAGCGGCGGAAATACGCATAAGAAAACGCTTCATCGCCGCGATGTTCATCGCGCCTGCTCCCTTGCATGCCAAAGAAACCCACAACTTCTTCATAGGTCGAGGCAAGGGTTAAGCCCCGAAAATGAAACCGATGGTTGCCCTCGCCTGCGCGGACAAAAATGGAGTCTATCAGATATTCGCCCTCCGGCGGTGAATCGTTCGCCCAAAAGTGCCGCAAGCCAACGCTCACGCCTGTGTCAAAGTGAAAGTCTATCCCCAAGCTATATTCGCGGTTTATCTGATTGCCGAAATAATGCCAAACGAATTGTGGTCGCCCAAAGAATAGAGCTTCAATGTCCACGATGGAAGTCGTGTCAATTGGGGCGATCGTGGAGACGGTGAAGGCAGTGCGCTCGGTGGTTGTGGTTTGCGTGGTAGTCTCGGTGGTTGCAGTCGCAGTGGTTGGCGTATCAAGCACGATTTTTGCATAATACGAATAAATCCCCATGGCGTCACCTGTGCCGCGTGATACGGAAACGACCAAAATGAACACGCCTTCATCGGCGGGAAAAGGTTCACCTATGTTATAGCCGAGCACATATCTTTCACCGATGGGGATTGAACGGCCATTTTCGTCAAGTAGCATATGAAAGCCTTGAGCGGGTTGGCCGTCAACCCAAACTTGAAAATCGTCTGCATACGGCACACGCGGAATGATATCCAAGAGTTGCTGCATCGGTGTATATCCAACGCTCACGGATATTTCTTCCCCATCCTCAATTCCAGCCCAATGCGTTAATTGCCCGGGCAGTTCGTGCTCCACGCCGCCGGATATGATGAACACGCCCCACGCAGGCATCCCAAGCACGAGTTCAGGTTGCGTTTCTTGAACAATCGTTGTGGTCTCATCAACGGTCTGCTGCGGCTGCGCGCAGGCAACCAGCACGAGGGTCATCACCAGCACCAGCGAAACAATTTTTGCAACTTTCATAGCCCTACACTCCTTTAACGCCATATCCAACCGGCGAAAACTCGCCGAGATACTCGCCCAAGCCCGCCAGCGCGTCCGCGCCATCAATCGCAAACACAACCGACCCACTGCCCGTCAGCTGCACCAGCTTGGCGGACGTTGCTTTTGCCTGCGCCAAGCCGGGGATATCCACCACCTGCTCAAACACGTTCGCACACAGCGGGAACAGCTGCTCCCACTCGCCCGAGCGGGCGTGCGCCACGGCCTGCGCGGTGTTCGGGTGGGCGATGTCGATGCTGTCCAGTGCGGCATAGGCTTGCGCGGTGCTCACGCCGAAGTCGGGCTTCACCAGCGCAATGCGATAGTCACTCGGCAGGCAGGGCAGGGGACTGAGCCGCTCGCCCAAACCCTCGGCAAGGCAGCAACCACCAACGAGGCAAAAGGGCACGTCCGCGCCGACTTGCATGCCGATCTCACACAGCTGTTGCATGGGCATGTCGGGCGCGTACATATCGCGCAGGGCGGTGAGCACGGCGGCTGCATCGGCGCTGCCACCCGCCAAACCCGCCTGGCTGGGGATTCGCTTGCGGATGTCGATGCGCAAGCCGCTGTGAAGACCGAAAGCTTTACAGGCCTTGTGGACGATATTGCGTTCGTCAAGGGGGATGCCTTGCGTGTCGCAGGTGATGGCGATGCCCGGCTCGTCGGTGCGCGTCACGGTGATGGTGTCGTGCAGGCTGATGGACTGCATGATCATCGCCACGCTGTGGTAGCCATTGGGCAAACGACCCGTCACATCAAGCAACAGGTTGATTTTTGCGTAGGCTTTGAAAGTGTGTTTCATATCATCCACCGCGAAGCGTATAAAATTCATGTGTCTCGAATAGGACACAGCGAAGCGACTTGCGCCCCGCAGGGGTCATAGGCTTTTCACCATCATTAGGCAGGGGTTGTCAGCATCCCAAAACAGCGGAAAAACCTCCAGCGGCACGAAGCCTGCGGTTTCATAAAACGCGCGGGTTTTGGCGTAACTTTTGCTGGGGTGGCTGTCCGCCAAAGTTTTTACGCTGAGATATTGCGTGCCATTGGCTTTGCAATGTTCTTCGCAGGCGGCGAGCAGCGCGCTGCCAATGCCCCGACGATGGTACGCAGGCAGCACGCCCATCACGCAGATTTCGCTGGTGAACGCGTTGTGCGGCTTGAGCGCGACCATGCCCACGGGCTGTTCGCCGTCAAACGCGGCGAAAAACGGCAGCGCACGGCATTGTTGAGCATAGTCCAGCACCGCCGCTTCATTGCCAAACCAGCTGGGCAGCTCGCGCAACATAGCGAGACAAATGGCGTGCCGCTCACTTGCGTCTAAAATATTTCTGCATTCTGCATTGTTATTTATTATTTCACTCAATCGCAATCTCCAGTGCCTCGCGTTGCTGGAACAGCGTCACATGCGTGAAGCCGCAGCGCAGCGCCATGTCCATGCCGCTGTCCACGTCTTTGCCGAGGTGATGGGCATAGTGCGCGTCGCTGCCGACGGTAATACGCTTGCCGCCCAGCTGCTTGAAGCGCTGCACGATGCTTTCGTCCGGCACGATCTTGCCGTAGGGCGTGCGCAGGCTGGCGGTGTTGATTTCCAGGGCAATGTTTTTTTTCGCGGCGGTTTCGAGCGTGGTGTCCATGATTTCGCGGTAGGGTGCGAGGTCAACCATGCCCAGCCCGCGCTCGGTCATCATGTAGCGCAGCGGATAGGTCATGTGGGTCATCACGTCAAACTTGCCCCACTGCACCAGCTGCAACATCTCCTTGAAATAACCGCTGAGCTGCTTGTGAATCTCATCGGGATTCATCGGCTTGTCCCGCGGGAGCAGCCAAAAGTCATTTTTCATGCGCAAGTTGTGAATAGAAGCGAGGATAATGTCATAAGAATATAGTTGTACCAGCTGCTCGCTGTCGGGCAGGTTATAGGTGGGCTGCCCAAGCTCAATGCCGGCGCACACGATGAGCTTGCCGGTGAACGCACTGCGCGCCTTCACCGTTTCAAAATAGGCCTGGCGAGCCGAAAGGTCGAACTTGTTGTCGCGGTAAAAATCCATCTCCACGTGGTCGGTGAAGGCCACCGCGCGCAGACCGAGCTCCACCGCGCTTTCGCACAGGAACACGGCGGAGTGATGCCCATCGTAGGAATTGTCGGTGTGCACGTGCAGGTCGATTAGGTTTTTATAGGCCATGTCGAAACTCCTCAATTTTGCTATCAGTGTACATTATAGCATGCATTTGCGCCACTTGCAAGATTTTTCTTGACATTTTCCAAATTTTCGTGTATACTTAAAGTATCTGTGTTGTATATGCTAGTGGCTGGCTTGGCTGNTATGTGATATTAAAATAAAAAATAAGAATAGAAAGTGCCCGCACGTGCTCCCATTTACAGGGGAAGCGCTGTGTGGGTAACGGAGAATTTTCTCTTGCAACAAAACGAAAAACAAAACAAACCGCAGGCAAAAAAGCAGCCTGCGCAGCAACGCGCTGCCCAAGGCACGAATACTTCGGTCATTCGCAGCAAAAAAGGCGCGCAACAACCCAAAGGGCAAAAGCGCCAAAAGCAAGACCCGCTCAAGCTCGCCTTTCTCGGCGGTTTGAACGAAGTGGGCAAAAACCTCACCGTGTATGAATACAAAGGCGAGCGCCTGGCGGTGGACTGCGGCTTGGCATTCCCCGACGCAGAGGCGCCCGGCATCGACTTAATCATCCCCGACTTTTCGTGGCTAGAGCAAAACTACGAAATGCTCAAGGGCATCGTCATCACTCACGGGCACGAGGATCACATCGGTGGTCTCGCTTACCTGCTCAAGCGCGTCAACGTGCCGGTGTATGCCACCAAGCTCACGCTGGGGCTCATTCGCGGCAAGCTCAAAGAGCACAAGATGCTCGACCGCGTGAAGCTGCATGAGATTCGCGCGCGTGACACCTTTGAGCTCGGCGGATTCACCATCGAGCCCATCCACGTCAACCACTCCATCCCCGACGCGGTGGCGCTGGCCATCACTTGCGGGGCTGGCACGGTGATCCAAACCGGCGACTTCAAGATTGATACCACGCCCATCGACGGCGACATGATTGACCTCGCTCGCTTTGCGCACTACGGCAAAAAAGGCGTGCTCGCGCTGTTGAGTGACTCAACGAACGCCGAGCGCGCAGGCTTCACCATGAGCGAGCGCAAGGTTGGCGAAAGCTTTGAGGCGCTGTTCCGCAAAGCCGCCAACAAGCGGCTGATTGTGGCTACCTTTAGCTCCAACGTGCACCGCGTGCAGCAGATTATCGACGCCGCCGTCAGCAGTGGCCGCAAAGTGGCACTCATGGGGCGCAGCATGGAGAACTTCGTCAGCATCGCGCTTGACCTAGGCTACCTGCGCGCACCCGAGGGGATTATTATCCCGCTGGAGTGGCTCAACCGCTTCACGCCCGAGCAGCTGGTGATCATCACCACCGGCAGCCAAGGCGAGCCGATGAGCGCGCTGACCCGCATGGCCTTCAGCGACCACCGCCGCGTGGAAATCACCCCGCGTGACTGCGTGATTATCTCCGCCACGCCCATTCCCGGCAACGAAAAAACCGTGGGACGCGTGGTCAACGAGCTGCTCAAGCTCGGCGCAGACGTGGTGTATGAGAAAATGTATGACGTGCACGTGAGCGGTCACGCCTGTGCCGAAGAGCTGAAAATCCTCATGGGATTGACCAAACCGCGCTACTTCATCCCCGTGCATGGCGAGCAAAAACACCTGATGAAGCACGCGCAACTCGCGCTTTCCATGGGCATTGACCCGAACAATATCATGATTGCCGACAATGGCATCATGCTGGAGCTGACCAACCGCGCGATGAAAGTGGGCGAACCCGTGCCCGCCGGCAGCGTGTATGTTGACGGCTACGGCGTGGGCGACGTGGGCAGCGCGGTCATCCGTGACCGCAAGCATTTGGCGCAAGAAGGCATGGTGATCGTGACCGTTTGCGTGGAAAGCCAAACCGGGCAGCTGCTTGCCGGACCGGATATCCAGAGCAAAGGCTTTGTGTACGTCAAGGAATCCGGTGACTTGATGGAGGAAGCCCGCCGCCACGCCATCGCCGTGGTGGAGAACTTCCCCGCCCGCAGCCGACGTGACAGCAACGCACTCAAGGGCAAGCTGCGCGAGGATATCTCGGACTTGATGTATCAGCGCACGCGCCGTCGCCCGCTGATTGTGCCGGTGGTGTTGGAGGGCAACTAGCGGCAGGCAGGCGCTTCGCGGCAATAGCCGATGCGTTGCGGAAAACGCGTGAATTGCAGCAAATATCCAGCTAGATTTTCATAAAAATTTCACTTGCAATTGGGCTCGTCCTGTGGTATCATAGTAAGGTATGCTACCAATAGGAGGAGCCCATTATGCATTTGCACAATCCAACCGCGCAAGCCCATTTTCCCAATGGCGAAACTAGCCTCGCCCGCACCACAGACCTCTGCATCGCCGCCCACCAAGATGACATCGAAATCATGGCCTTCGCGCCGATTATCGACTGCTATGGCAAGGCGGACAAGCACTTCACCGGCGTGACGGTGACCGACGGCGGCGGCGCGCCCCGCAGCGGAATTTATGCTGACTACACCGATGACGACATGAAAGTCATCCGCGCCATTGAACAAAACCAAGCCGCAGACCTGGGCAAATACGCCGCGCAGTTGCAGCTTGCCTATCCCAGCTCGGCCGTGAAAGCCGCCGATAGCCCAGACTTGGTCAACGAGCTGCGCGACATCATTCTGGCCTGTAAAGCCGACACCCTTTACACCCACAATCTCGCGGACAAGCACGACACCCACGTCGCCGTTGCTCTGCAGGTGATCCGTGCGCTGCGCAGCCTCCCCGCAGAGCAACGCCCCAAGCGCGTGGTGAGCATGGAAGTTTGGCGTAGCCTGGACTGGCTCAACGATGAAGACAAAGTGGCGCAGAACACCGGCGCGCATCCCAACGTGGCGGCCGCGTTGCTAGGCGTGTATGACAGCCAAATCGCGGGCGGCAAGCGCTATGATTTGGCGAGTATCGGTCGCCGCCTGGCCAACGCGACCTTCTTCGCCAGCCACGATGTGGACGACAGCGACAGCATGAGCTACGGCATGGACATCACCGCGCTGGTCAACAGCGACGCCGAGCCCGCAGCGTTCATTCAGGCATATATCGACAAATTCGCACAAGATGTGCAAACGCGCATCGCGAAGCTCAGTTAACGCGCCGACGCGAAGTTTTCGCTACTTTTTTTGGAAAAAAAGTAGCACAAAAAAACTGACTTGTGTAAAATAATATCTCATAAAAAATCCCCCGCGCGCAGCGCGACTAGGTTTTTTGGTTCTTTTTTTGCAAAAAAAGAACAAGAAAGGAGTTATCATGACGTTTTTAGGCATCGACATCCCCCTCAAACACACGCCTGCGCTTGACCCGGGCTACATCCCCATGGCGGTGTTCGCGCGTGAATTTCTCAAGCTTGCGAGCAAGCCAATCGCCATTGCGGTGCAGCGCAACGACGGCCTCACCGCAGTGTATGACACCTTCATCACCGGCACAAACGTGGAGGCCGATCGCTACTATGTTGAGCGCACAGTGAAGTTTTTGCTGTGGGCAAAGGGCGGGTTTTGCGTGAGCATCTGTGGCGATGATGACATGGCTGCGCACATCAAAGCGACCTACGCAGACGGCGGTGCGCGCGCGTTCGACGCAGCGTTCATGGCGCGAGTGTATGAGCAACCATTCACTGTAAAGGCATTGCCCTTGACAGACAAACCCGCCGTGCGCGAGAAGTCCAAGCCCGTGGGCGGCAATCTTAGCGGCTGTCGCATCGGCTTTGACGCGGGCGGCAGTGACCGCAAAGTGAGTGCCGTGATTGACGGCGAAGCGGTGTATAGCGAAGAGGTCGTTTGGCATCCAAAGATCAATCCCGACCCGCAATATCACTTCGATGGCATCGTCAGCGCCATGAAAACCGCAGCCAGCAAGCTGCCGCGCGTGGATGCCATTGGCGTGAGCAGCGCAGGCATTTACATCGACAATCGCACCATGGTCGCGTCGCTGTTCCTCAAAGTGCCGCAGGACAAATTCGACGCGCAGGTGAAGAATATCTACCAGCGTGCGGCCGCGGAAATCGGCGCAGATCTGCCGCTTAACGTCGTCAACGACGGCGACGTGACGGCGCTTGCGGGCTCCATGGAGCTCAACGACACGGCGGTGCTGGGCATTGCCATGGGCACGAGTGAGGCCGGCGGCTTTGTGGACGAAGACGGCAACATCACCGGCTGGCTCAACGAGCTTGCGTTCGCGCCTGTGGATGCTGCGCCGACCGCCATGGAAGACGAGTGGAGCGGCGACATCGGCTGCGGCGTGAAGTACTTCAGCCAAGACGGCGTGATCAAGCTTGCCGGGCACGCGGGCATCGCGTTTGATGAGTCCGCCGCGCCGGGCGAGAAGCTCAAAGTGGTGCAGGGTTTGCTGGCCGACGGCGACCCGCGTGCTGTGCAAGTGTTTGAGTCCATCGGCTGCTATCTGGGGCATACATTGCCGTACTATCATGGGTTTTACGGCTTCCGTCACGTGCTGCTGCTGGGTCGTGTGATGAGCGGCGAAGGCGGCAACCTCATCCTCGCGGGCGCGAAAAAAGTGCTTGCCGAGGAGTACCCCGCCTGCACCTTCAACGTGCATGTGCCGGACGAAAAATCCCGCCGCGTGGGGCAAAGCGTAGCTGCCGCAAGCCTATAAGTTCATCAAAATTGAAAAAATTATCACCCGGTAGCGCTTGCTGCCGGGTGAACTCTATTTTGTGCGTTGTGGATGCCTTAAAACCACATCCAGATGAACCCAAAGCCCACGAAGAACAGCAGCCAGTTTGAAGAAAATACACAAAGCCCCTGTTCAGCAAGGGTTTTCTTCGTGAGAAGCGAAGCGACTTGCGCCCCGCAGGGGTGTGTCACCACACCAACTTTGCTATAATGCACGAGATAGTGCATTTTGGGGGTACGCGTCAAATACTGGGATACAGTCCCCTGCCTACCGGCAGGATTGTTGCGGCTTTTCGTCCCACGGCAACTGGATCAGGTGATTGTGCAACTCAAGGCGCCAAACGCCGCATTGGTGATTGTTGAACGGAGTGCTGAGCAGTAAACGATTGAGGGGGAGCTGATGCTCCCCTTTACGGCAACTTTTTCTGCATTATTTCGCCAAAACTAAGCTGGTGACGTTCTTGGAAATGCCAATGTGATGCTTTATCTTGAAGCGATTGCATACTTACGCGAAGAGGGTAGAGTGATAGTCGAGGCCAATGAATTGCTATTTGCCAAGCTGAAAATCGGCGCGAAACCGTCGGCTAAAATGTCGCCCACGCGGGTGTGCCGGGGCGTTTTGTTTTTTCTTGGGATTATGCCGTACGAATGAAGGTGATCGTTATCCCAAACGTAAGGCCGATTTTAGTATAAATAGAGCCAAGGTATGCCACAGCCAGCGGAAATTGTGCTGGGCGTGCTCGGTGCGTTAGTGGCACTTGCCCTGGGTGTTCTTGCTTTTTTCTTCTTTGTGTGGCCAATGTTTAGTGTGTAGCCAGTGCATGAAAACCGCCCCTCTTCGGAGGGGCTTTTTGCGGCTTTAGCGGAACGGTGACAATCACCGCCACCACCGCCGATGACAACCGCAGGGGCTATCTCGTGATCGCAGCCCGCGTGCCCGGCGAGCTTCGCTGGCATTGGCGTTGCCGTGAATGCCCCCAATTAGCTGCGTTTGGACAAAGACAAAGCCACGCTCGCGGGAAAGCGGCATGTAAATTATGCGATTTTTCAAAAAAATGCTTTACAAATCGACTTTAACGTGGTATAATAGGTCATGTTAGCAACCATTCGGGCTGTATATGGCAACTGTAAACACTGCGCAAAGGCTACATTCATTGATATGTAAGGTTTTTTCGCAGAACCCTTATGGTTATTTCCGTACCACCTGCAGGCGCGAAACAGCCCTCATGTGAAAGAGCCTTTGCATTGCTGCAAAGGGCTTTCTTTCTATCAAGCCAAGGAGCGTTTTTCATGGACAACCCTCGTCAACTCACCGGCGCGCAAATTGTGATTGAACAACTGTGCCTGCATGGCGTAACCACGGTGTTTGGTTACCCCGGCGGCACGGTTTTGCCGATTTATGACGCGCTTTATCAAAACCGCCACCGCATCAACCACGTGCTCACCGCACACGAGCAAGGCGCAGCCCATGCTGCCGACGGCTTTGCGCGCGCGGGCGGAAAAACCGGCGTGGTCATCGCGACGAGCGGACCGGGGGCGACCAACCTCGTCACCGGCATCGCCAATGCGTACCTCGACAGCATTCCGCTGGTGGCCATCACCGGCAATGTGCCTGTGCCGCTGCTGGGCAAAGACAGCTTTCAGGAAGTTGACATCGTTGGCGTAACGCAGCCGATTGTGAAGCATAATTTCGTCATCCGCGACGTGGCGCAGCTGGAGCGCACGCTGCGAAAGGCTTTTCTTCTCGCGCAAAGCGGACGCCCCGGCCCTGTGCTGGTGGATATCCCCAAAAACATCCAAGAGGCGGTGTGTGAATACCACGGCATTGCGCCCGAGTTAGACAAAACGCCCGCCCCGAAGTTTGATGTTTCGGATGCCGTTGCGGCGATTAAGGCCTGCAAACAGCCGTATATTTACGCAGGCGGCGGCGTGATTGCCGCCGGCGCTGAAGCCGAGCTGCGCCAGTTGAGCGAGCGCCTGAACGCACCGGTCGGCTTGAGCATGATGGGGCTTACGGCGCTGCCGAGCGACTACTGGCTGAACCTGGGCATGTGCGGCATGCACGGCAAGTATGCGTCCTCCAAGGCGCAAGCCGAGTGCGACTTGATGATTGCGCTGGGCGTGCGCTTCAGCGACCGCGCCACCGGCAACGTGCAGGTGTACCGCGAAGGGCACACGATTATCCACATTGACATTGACATGGCGGAGTTTGGCAAGAATGTTAACCCGCATTTGCAGCTGCACGGTGACGTGAAGGCCGTGTTGACCGAGCTACTCGCCGCATTGCCCGAGCAAAAGAACGAGCAGTGGCTCGCCCGTGTGGCGCAGCTGAAGCTGGACGGCACAATCATGCAAACCGGGCAACTGACCCCGCAGCAGGTGTTCGCTGCTGTGCGTGATGTGTGCGACGACGACACCGTGATTGCCACCGACGTAGGTCAGCATCAAATGTGGACGACGTTGTACTACCCGCTGAGCAAGCCGCGCACGCTGCTCACGAGCGGCGGATTGGGCACGATGGGCTTTGGCATGGGCGCTGCGATTGGCGGCTGCATGGCCACGGGCAACCGGCGCACGATTCTTTTCACCGGCGACGGCAGCTTTGGCATGAACCTCAACGAGCTTGCCACCGCGGTGAGCCAAAACCTGCCGCTGGTGGTGTTGATTCTCAACAACGGCGTGCTGGGCATGGTGCGGCAATGGCAAACGCGGTTTTACGACAAACGCTACTCGCAAACCACGCTTGAGCGCAAAACGGACTTCCCGGCGCTGGCGCGTGCGTTTGGCGCAGCGGGATATTTGGCCGAAACGCTGCCGCAGCTGCAGGAGATTCTCGCGAACCTGCCCGATGGTCCGGTGGTGATTGACTGCCGCATCGACATCGACGAAGAAGTGCTGCCGATGATTCCGCCGGGCAAAACGGTGGCGGATATTATTACCAAGCGATGAGCTTGACAAATTGACGATGGTGTGATATGATAAACGCTATTGACGTGCTGTTTGGCGAAGAGTTTACGGGCATAAAAGGTCAAGCAGCAGTTGAAAAACTGCTGCAAGAAAAGCAAGGGCACGTGAAAGCCGCGTTTTATCGCGCAGACATTGGCGAGATTGATTTGTTTTGGGGCGATGACAAGGCGGGGCTGAAACATATCATTCAAGAGCGCAACAAGCGCGGGACGAATGGTACAAAGTTCATTGAAAATCTGTCCGATGTCGTTGAAAATGGCGAGGCGTTTCCCAACAAAAACCCCAACCGAATGAACATTGCGTATCGTGGGAAATTGGCTGTTGTTGCCTTTGATGTGCGTGGAAGCGAAGTGACCGCCTTGCTCACCGCGTTTCTCACAAAAAAATAGAGATTGAAGTCTTGGGGAAGGTTTAGGTACTAATCCCCAACGTTCAGGCTGACAGACACCATTCCTCAGCCAACTTCAATCCTATACCTATAGTATAGCACATTTGCGCAAAACAGTCAAGAAAATTTTTACCGAAAGGGTAAACCATGGAAAAATTCACCGTTGAACTGCTGGTATCCAACCGCTATGGCGTGCTCAACCGCATCACCGGGCTGTATGCGCGGCGCGGGTATAACATCGACAGCCTGTTCGTGAACGAAACCGAAGACCCCGAAGTGTCACGCATGACGATTTGCTCGCATGGCGACAAAGACGTGCAAGTGCAACTGGTGCGCCAACTGCGCAAGCTGTATGACGTGCGCAGCGTGGTGCTGATGTCCACCGTGGAAATTTAACGCAGATATTTTTATTTTTTGATACAAGGGAGAAAAATCATGGCAAAAATGTACTACGACAAAGACTGCAACATGGAACTGCTCGCGGGCAAAACTGTGGCGATTGTGGGCTACGGCTCGCAGGGGCACGCGCACGCGCAAAACTTGCGCGACAGCGGCGTGGACGTCGTCATCGGGCTGTATGCAGGCTCGCAAAGCGCGGTGAAAGCCAAAGAAGACGGCTTCACTGTGCTGAACACCGAAGATGCCGTGCAGCAAGCCGATGTGGTGATGCTGCTGGTGAACGACGAAAAAATGAAGGGCATTTATGAGTCCACCGTGCAGCCGCATCTGACTGCCGGCATGACGCTGTGTTTTGCCCACGGATTTAACATCCACTTTGACCAAATTGTGCCGCCTGCTGACGTGAACGTCATCATGATTGCACCCAAAGGCCCCGGCCACACGGTGCGCTATCAATATGAAGAAGGCAAGGGCGTGCCCTGCCTGATCGCCGTGCAAAACGATGCCACCGGCACCGCAAAAGACATCGCTTTGGCGTATGCCAGTGGCGTGGGCGGCGGCCGCGGCGGTATTCTGGAAACGACCTTCAAAGAAGAAACCGAAACCGACCTGTTCGGCGAGCAAGCCGTGCTGTGCGGCGGCGTGACTGCGCTGATGAAAGCTGGGTTCGACACGCTGGTGGAAGCCGGTTATCAGCCCGAAAGTGCCTACTTTGAGTGCGTGCACGAGATGAAACTCATCATCGACTTGGTGGTGAAGGGCGGCTTGTCTTTCATGCGCTACTCCATCAGCGACACGGCGGAGTATGGCGATTATCAAATCGGCGACCGCATCATCACCGACGAAACCAAAGCGGAAATGCGCAAAGTGTTGGCGGAAATCCAAGACGGCACGTTCGCGAAAGCTTGGCTGAAAGAAAACGAAGACAACCGCCCGACTTTCGCTGCACGCCGCAAGGCTGAAAGCGAGCTGCCGGTTGAAGTGGTGGGCGAAGATTTGCGCAAGAAAATGAGCTGGAGCGATAAGTAAAATAATGTTGTGTAGGGGATGCGCCCCTGCGCATCCCGCGGGCGGCACAGGGGTGCCGCCCCTACCTGTTTACCACGAAGGAGAATCTATGAACAGTAACCTCATGAAAGCCGGGCTGGAAAACGCCCCCAAACGCGCGCTGCTCAAGTCCATGGGCTACACGCAGCAGCAAATTGACAAGCCCATCGTGGGCATCGTCAACTCGTTCAACGAGATTGTGCCCGGGCATTTTCATCTGCCGCAAATCGCGCGCGCGGTCAAAGATGGCGTGCTTGCCAACGGCGGCACTCCCGTGGAGTTCAACACCATTGGCGTGTGCGATGGTCTTGCGATGGGTCACGAGGGCATGCGCTACAGCTTGTGCTCGCGCGAGCTGATTGCCGATACCATCGAGTGCATGGTGAAGGCGCACCGCTTTGACGCGCTGGTGTTTATCCCCAACTGCGACAAAATCGTGCCAGCGATGCTCATGGCGGCTTCGAGGCTAGACATGCCCTGCCTGTTTGTGAGCGGCGGGCCGATGCTCAGCATCAACGGCCTTGACCTCACCAACATGTTTGAGGGCGTGGGCCGCGTGAAGGCAGGCAGCATGACCGAAGCGGAGCTCGCCAACTGGGAGAACACCGCTTGCCCCGGCTGCGGCAGCTGCGCGGGCATGTTCACCGCCAACAGCATGAACTGCTTGTGCGAGGCCATCGGCATTGCGCTGCCCGGCAACGGCACGATTCCTGCCGTGTTTGCCGAGCGTCTGCGTCTGGCGAAAACCGCCGGGCATCAAGTGATGGAGCTGTATCGCGCGAACATCAAACCCAGCGATATCATGACCGAAAAAGCCTTTGAGAACGCCCTGACCGTGGACATGGCACTGGGTTGCTCCACGAACAGCGTGCTGCATTTGATTGCCATTGCGCATGAGCGCGGCTACACCTTAGATTTGCGCCAGCTCAACGAAATCAGCGCAAAAACGCCCAACCTGTGCAAGCTTTCGCCCGCAGGTCCGCATCATATCGAGGACTTGTATCACGCAGGCGGTGTGTATGCCGTGATGAACCAGCTGAACGATTTGCTCAACCTGGACGAAATCACCGTGACCGGCAAGCAAGTGCGCGACAACATCGCAGGTGTGCAAGTGCGTAATCCCGAGGTCATTCAACGCTACAGCGAAACCGGTGGCTTGGCGGCGCTGTTCGGCAATTTGGCCGAGGACGGCGCGGTCATCAAGCGCAGCGCGGTGAAGCCGCACATGATTAACTTCACCGGTGCGGCACGCGTGTTTGACAGCGAAGAAGACGCCGTGGCAGCCATCTATGGCAAGCAAATTAAGCCCGGCGACATCGTGGTGATTCGCTACGAAGGCCCGGCCGGTGGTCCCGGCATGCGCGAGATGCTCAACCCCACCTCCGCCATTGCGGGCATGGGGCTTGACGGCGAAGTTGCGCTGATCACAGACGGACGCTTCAGCGGCGCGACCCGTGGCGCGGCCATCGGACATGTTAGCCCCGAAGCCAGCACCGGCGGCCTGATTGCCTATGTGAAAGAGGGCGACATGATCCACATCGACATCGACAATTACGCCATCAATCTGCTGGTGAGCGACGAAGAAATCGCGCAACGCAAGGCGACGATGCAACTGCGCGCGCCGCGGGAACTGGTGGGCTATCTCAAGCGCTATGCGAGCATGGTTTGCTCGGCCGACAAAGGTGCTGTGTATGCTGACGTACAATAAAATTCAACAAGCTGCCTCCGTGCTCAGGCAAGTGCTGCGTCCGACCGACATGGTCTGGGCGCCGCGCTTGGTGCCCGGCTGCGAGCAGCTCTACCTGAAAGCCGAAAATTGGCAGGTGACCGGCTCGTTCAAGGTGCGCGGTGCGTACTACAAAATGAGCCTGATGACCGACGACGAAAAAGCGCGCGGCGTGATTGCTTGCTCGGCGGGCAACCATGCGCAGGGCGTGGCGCTTGCGGCGCAGCGTGCGGGCATTGATGCCACGATTTTCATCCCCAGCATCGCGCCGATTTCTAAGATTGAAGCCACCGAGCGCTACGGCGTGCGGGTGGTGATTGTGGATGGCGTGTACGACGACGCCTACCAAGCGGCGCGCGAGTTTGAGCGCACCAACGGCGGCGTGTTCATCCATCCGTTTGATGATGAGCAAGTCATCGCCGGGCAGGGCACGATTGCCCTGGAGATCCTCGACCAATACCGCGCCAAGGGCAAGATTCTCAATGAGCTGGATGCGGTTGTGGTGCCGGTTGGCGGCGGCGGGTTGATCTCCGGGGTGGCGGTGGCGATCAAGAAGAGCAACCGCGCGAAAAACTGCAAGGTTTATGGCGTGCAGGCGGCGGGTGCTGCGAGCATGGCGCAGTCTATGGCGGCAAAGCAGCGCAAGTCGCTTGACCACGTTGCCACTTTCGCCGACGGCATTGCCGTGAAGCATCCCGGTGAGTTGACTTACGACTATTGCAGCGAATTTGTGGACGAAATCGTGACCGTGACGGACGACGAAATCGCCATTGCCATTCTGCACTTGATGGAGCAGCAGAAGTTCATCGCCGAGGGCGCAGGCGCAGTTGCCGTGGCGGCCGCGATGTTCAACAAGCTGCCCCTTGCGGGCAAAAATGTGTGCGCGATTGTCAGCGGCGGCAACATTGACGTGAACAATCTGCCGCGTGTCATCAACCGCGGGCTGCTGGCAACCGGGCGATTGTCGCACCTGACCATCGAACTGATTGAACGCCCCGGGCAGCTGATGGGCGTGAGCAAAATCATCGCAGATTGCGGCGCAAATGTGGTTGACCTGGTGCATAATCCCGGGCGCGAAAACACCGACATCGCCAGCTGCATCCTGCGCCTGACCATCGAAACCAAAGACCGTGCCCACCGCGACACCGTGATTCGCACGCTCACCGAACAAGGTTACAACGTATTGTAACCCCCTCAGTCACGCCTGCGGGCGTGCCAGCTCCCCCAAAGGGGACGCCTTATATGGAAAGGATTAAAACATGAAAAAAATCATCTTTACTGAAAATGCGCCCTTCCCGGTTGGACCATACTCGCAGGCGGTGCTGGTTAACGGCACGCTGTATGCCAGCGGGCAAATCGCCATGGATGCCCTTGACGCCGACGTCGCCACGCAAACCCACAAGGTCTGCGAGAACGTCACCGCGGTGCTGGCTGCCGCCGGCATGACGCGCGAAAACGTGGTGAAAACCACCTGCTTCCTCGCCGACATGGCCGACTTCGTCACCTTCAACGGCGTGTATGAGCAATACTTCGCCCACAAGCCCGCGCGCAGCACCGTGGCCGCCAAGCAGCTGCCCAAAGATGCGCTGGTGGAGATTGAAGTGATCGCGGTTGCGGAGTGATGTTCTTTTTCTTGAAAGAAAAAGAACCAAAAAGAACTTTAGTCGCGCTGCGCGCGGAGCTGATTATCGAAATAGCAAAACCCCAACTTCCTGTGATGCAGTGAGTCGGGGTTTCATTTTATCATAATCGTTCATCGCGAAGCGGGAAAAGTTTTTTGCTCCACTTTTTTTCAAAAAAGTGGAAAAGAATCACGCCTTCTTCTCGGCTTTTTTGACGTAGCCGCAGCCTTCGTTGTGGCATTTGAGCGAACCTGCGCGCGGCTTGAAGAGGCTTTTGTCGCACTGCGGGCATTTTTCGTCGCCGGGCACATCCCAGGTGACGAACTCGCAGTCTGGCCAGCCTTGGCAGCCGTAGAACACGCGACCGGTCTTTTTGGCCTTGCGCTGCACGACCGTTTTGCCGCATTTGGGGCACTGGGCGCTGGATTCCATCACCAGTGGCTTGGCGTTTTTGCAGTCCGGGAAGCCGGGACAAGCCAAAAAGCGCCCGAATTTGCCGGATTTAATCACCATCATGCGCCCGCATTTGTCGCAGGGGATGTCCGTGAGGTCTTCTTGCAGCTGGATTTTTACGCCTTGCATGTCGGCTTTGGCTTGGGTGAGCGTGGCCTCAAATCCGCCGTAAAAGTCATCGAGAACCTTGATATAGTTCGCCTTGCCTTCGCCAACTTGGTCGAGCTGGTCTTCCATGCCGGCGGTGAAGGTGACGTTGACGATGTTCGGGAAGCGCTCTTTGAGCAGCTGCGTGAGTGCCTCGCCGAGCTCGGTGGGCGACAGCTGCTTTTGCTTGCGCGTGACATAGCCGCGCTGCGTAATCGTGCTGATGATGGTTGCGTAAGTGCTCGGGCGGCCCACGCCGTTTTCTTCGAGGGCTTTGATGAGGCTCGCCTCGGTGAAGCGCGGCGGCGGCTGGGTGAAGTGCTGTGCAGGCAACAGCTCCGCCAGGTTGAGCGGCTCGCCCTCGCGCAGCTCGGGCAGGCGGCGTTCGCCGTCACCATCGCTGTCGTCTTCGTCATCTTTGGCTTCGACGTACAGGCAGGTGAAACCGTCAAACGCGACGGTATATCCGCTTGCGCTGAAGACCAAGTGGCGGTTTGCGCGACGCTCGGCGGCGTTGGCGGCAAAGATGGTCGCCTTCACGGTGTTTTGCAGGCAGCCAGCCATCAGGCTTGCCATGAAGCGCTTCCAGATGAGGTCGTATATCTTGAACTGGTCGGGGCTCAAGCTGCTTTTGACCTGCGCCGGGGCGAGCCCGGGAATGGTGGGGCGAATGGCTTCGTGGCCGTCTTGCGCGTTGGCGCGGGATTTATAATAGCGCGGCTTGGGCGGCAGATATTTCTTGCCGTAGGTTTCGACGATGTAGCCGTTGGCTTGCTCGCGGGCTTCTTCGCTCACACGCAGCGAGTCGGTACGCATGTAGGTGATGAGACCGGTGGTGCCATAGCCGGGGATTTCCATGCCCTCGTAGAGTTCCTGCGCGGCACGCATGGTGCGCTGCGCTTGAAAGCCCAAGCGGCGGCTGGCCTCTTGCTGCAGGGTGGAGGTGATGAACGGCGGCGCGGGATTCTTGGTGCGCGTGCCTTTTTTCATGCCCGCGACCCAGTATTGCGCGCCGTCGAGCCGAGCGAGGATTTTATCGGTTTGCGTTTGGTCTTTCAGCGCGATTTTGCCTTTTTGGTCACCCACAAAGTTGGCTTTGAGGCTCTTTTTTGCGCCGTTGAGCAGCTTTGCGTCAATCGTCCAATACTCCTCGGGATTGAAGGCGCGGATGTCCAGCTCGCGGTCAACAACCAGCCGCAGTGCTACACTTTGCACGCGCCCGGCGGAAAGCCCACGGCGGATTTTTTGGCTGACGAATGGGCTTAGGCGGTAGCCAACCAGGCGGTCGAGAATCCGCCGCGCTTGCTGGGCGTTGACCAAGTCCATGTCAATCTGCCGCGCGTTGGCCATGCCTTGCAGCACGCCGCTTTTGGTGATTTCGTTGAAGGTGACGCGGTTGGGCAGCTTGCCGTCAAGCCCCAAAATGTGCCCCAAGTGCCACGAGATGGCTTCGCCTTCGCGGTCCGGGTCGGTGGCGAGAAAGACTTCGCTGCACTTTTTGGCTTTGCCCTGCAGCTCTTTCACCAGCTTCTCTTTTTCCTTGAGGATGACGTAGGTGGGCGCGAAATCTTGCTTGACGTCAACGGCAAGGCGGGTGGGCGGCAGGTCGCGCACGTGGCCCATCGACGACGCAACCACGTAGCCGCTGCCCAAATATTTCGCGATGCTCTTGGCTTTCGCGGGGGATTCCACAATGATTAATTTTGGCAAACGATTTTCCTCCAACAGGGGATTACTTTTTTATGCGTTCAATTGAAAAATTTTACCAGGTGCTTGTTTGATGATACCACCAATTTCGAGTTTTGTCAAGGCGGCGAAGAGCTCACCCAAACCCGCGCCTGCGGCCTTCGCTAGTTCATCTATATGCAACGGCTTGGCTGCAAGACACTGCACGAGTGTGTGCTCAAGGGGTGGCAAGTCGGCGGGCAGGGGAGGGGGCTGCGGCAAATTCCCCTCCGTGGAGGGGTGGCGCGCCAACGGCGTGACGGGGNGGTTTTCGCGAAGCGATTGCTTAATAGAGCTCTTCTTCACTGCCACTTTTTCGGGGGTAATGGAAGCCCGCTCTAAGTCTCGCGCGGCTTGGCGCATGTTGAGCAAATGGGCATAGTTTGCCTCGTATTCTTCGAGGACATCTGCGGAAGAAAACACCGGCTTTGCGCCCTCGCGGATGAGCTTGTTGCCGCCGGTGTAGGTTGAGCCAAAGGCATCGCCCGGCACGGCGAACACGTCGCGCCCTTGCTCGGCGGCGCAGGTTGCGGTGATTAACGAGCCACTGCGCTCGCTGGCCTCCACCACGATAGTGCCCGCGCAAATGCCCGAGATGATGCGGTTGCGTGTGGGGAAGCTGTGCTTGGTGGGCGCAGTGTTGCCGGGAAATTCGCTGACCACCGCGCCGCTTTGGGCGATGCGCTGGCGCAGGCTTGCGTTTTCGGGCAGGTAGTTGTGGGTAATCCCGCAGCCGAGCACGCACACGGTGTTCGCTTGCGCGTGCAGTGCGCCCCAGTGGGCGGCGGAGTCAATGCCCAGCGCGCCACCGCTGACGATGCAACAGCCCGCGCGTGCGAGGTCACCGGCCAAGCGGCTGGCGATGTCCACGCTTTTGCGGTCGGCGCGGCGTGTGCCCACGAGGGCGATCGGCAGGCTTTGCTGCAGGCAACGCAGGTCGCCACGGACGTAAAGCACCAGCGGCAGGTTCATCACGTGGCGCAGCAGGGCAGGGTAGTGTTCGTCCGGCGGGGTTAGCATGTGCAGCTTTAGCCGCGCGCATTCATCGCAGATGAGCTCCGCTTGCGCAAGGGTGGTGCGGCGCATGCGGTCAATTTGCGCGACGGTGAACACGCCGCTGATGCGCCGGTCGTAGTCGCTCGCGTCGAAAATCGCGCGTGCATTGCCGTCGAATGCCGCCAGAATTTCCTGCGTGCGCAACGAGGACGAAATCCCCAGCGCGCATTGCAGCCATACGAAATATTTCGTCACTTGCACATCTCCCACATCAAGATTGCCGCAGCGGCAGCGGCATTCAGACTTTCGGCGCGCCCGCGCATGGGTATGGTCACCTGCGCATCGCAAGCGGCGATGGCGTCGGCGCTCAGCCCGTTGCCCTCGTTGCCGATGACGACCACGCAGTGCCCAGACAGAGCATGCCAGTTGCCGTCAGTTGGCACGGCGGCATATGTCGGCAGGTCGCAGGCGTGCAGCCAAGTGGGCAGGTTGTCCACCTGCGTCACCGGCAGGCGCAGCAGCGCGCCCATGCTCGCCCGCAGCGCCTTGGGGTGGTGCACATCGCATCCGCCGCTGACGACCAAGCC
>WQRM01000007.1 GCA_009786735.1 Oscillospiraceae bacterium
TGTTTCATGTGATTACCTCTTTTCAAAATGTCAAACTATATCATACCGCAAAACGCTGCGTTTGTCAAGCGGGCACAAACAAGGGGCGCCAGTAAAGTTCAACTTCAGTCCAACGCACAAAGTATTCACAAAACACACCACCATGTTCGGCTGCAATGACTTGCATTTGTTGCGCAGTAATGGGCGTGTAGTTTTCCCAATCCCAAGGTTCGCGGACAATGTAACGATTAATGATAAGGTCTATCATATTATATTCATCATCAAAAATCGCTCGTTCGCCCACACGAAGCCCCGTGCTAAATTGCAACTGACCCTCCACCATAAGAAAAATATCCTGCCAATAACTACCCATGCGACCACCAGAGATCGAAACCCCACCGGAGAACACATCCATGCGTGGGTTGCGACCAGGGTTTTGCAATTGTTGCATAGGCACACCATCAATCATAGCATAAATATCAAACAATTCTGGTTCGCCCAGCCCGCGAGCAAAACCAATCAACAGTTCATCCACGCCATCACCATCAATATCATGCCGTGCATAGTACATGTGCATTGAAAATCTGCTTTTGTTCATTGCCGATTGCCACACACTTTCTATACCCTCCAGCATAGTGAAGTGTTGCAATAGCGGTTGCTCTGCTTCCCATTGCGCAAGCAGAGCCAACCACTCTTCATAGTCTTCATATCCTGTATATTGGAGTTCACGCGCCCACTGCGCAAACTCCGCATACGCCCGCAACACAAACGAAAACGGGTCGGCTTCGTCCACCTCAACGGCGATGACGAACGGCTCCATCACGCGGGCGGGTTGGGTCGTCGTCGTTTCTTCGGTGGTGGCTTCAACATCGGGCGGAGTTACATCCGTCCCCACAGGCTCTGCCACGCCCACACAAGCCGCCAACAGCAGCAACACCGCCACCAGCGCAAGCACACGTTTCATCATAATCATCCTCTTTCTATCATCGTTTGCCACAGCAACACCAAGCCCATCAGCACCGGCTGATGCGCGAGATACACCCAAATCGCCCGCCGACCAAGCCAAGCAAGCGGTCGGCAGCGGGACTTCGCCAGCCATGCGGGAAAACGCTCGCGCCACATGCCCACCGCCGTGCCCGCCAAAAACAGGAACACCCACGGCAACAGCGGGAAGTAGTCCGCCGTGAACCACGCCGTGCTTGGCACACCCACGATGAACAACACAAAGGAGCGCGTGTGCGGCAGCATGGGCATCAAAATCCGCGCAGCGATGAACAACGTGCCGAAACCCGCCAGTTGCAGCCACGCGGGGAGTTTATCCAGCGCGCGGCGCAGCAGAGCGAACAGCAAAATCGCCGCCGCAAGAAAGTGCAGCACGCCAAAGAGAATCTCCAGTTGCATGCCGAACAGCCGCAGCGAGAAGGTTGCAACGGTCACACCCAGCGCCATGCCTGCGAGCATCAACCCGCGCTTGGCGTTGCTGCGCGAGAATCGGCAGCACAACCCGCACAAGAAGATAAACGTGCCCGCGATGAACGGCTGCACGGGCATCGCTGCAGTGAACCATCCCGCCCATGGTTGCAGGCCGAACTCAAACCCCCACAAGAACAGCGCGTGATAGCACACCATCGCCGCCACGGCAAGGCCGCGCAGCTCGTCCAGTGTGTGGTAGCGTTGTGGTGTGTTCATGTTAGCCACTCGTCTTTCAATCGTCGATACTCAACGCGGTCTTTCATGCGCCCGTCATGCCATGTGTAAGATTTGTATTGCGCTTCTTTGATGAACCCGCATTTTTGCATCACGCGCTCGGACGCACGGTTTTCTGTCAAACAGCCGATGGCGATGCGATACACGCCGTTTTCCTCAAACGCAAAGCGAACAACCTCATTCACCGCCTCGGTCATGTAGCCCTGACCATGATATTGCGGCAAGATGAAATAGCCCATCCCCACTAGCTTGCCCAGCGGCGTTGTTGCCGTCACGGTGTATCCCATTGCGCCAACAAACGCGCCGGTTGTCTTGTGCTCGATGGCAAAAAAATATTTCGTTCTGTTTGGGCTGCTTGCTTCATTGACAGCCATTGCAAGGTTTTGGCGGCTCTCGTCAAGCGAGTGCGTCATGATTTCCTGCAGATAGTACATGGTCTTCGCGTCGGAGAAAAGGCGATGCCAGCCATCCATGTCGGACGGCATCGGGTCACGGATAATCAGCCGCGTTGTTTCGAGACGTATCATAGAAAAAAACCTTGCACTTTCTCAAATAGTTACAACATTGTAACTTTACAATGCCGCGCGCGTGTGCTATAATAGGCAAAAAGGAGGGCTTGACCATGAAATTGATTGCGATTTTGCTGGTGTTGCTTGTGCTGGCGGGCTGCGGTTCGGCGGCGGTGGTGGATGGCGAGCATGACGTTGAAACCACCACGGAAGTGCACACAACTGTCGAGGAAAGCACAGCGACGGAAGCAACAACGACCGAATCTGCCACGCTGCCTGTATTTACACCCAGAGAGCCTAATGAGATTACGCTTTCCGACACATTAACGTTAATCGAAGTATTTGGTGAGTGGAATAATGTGCAGGAAGAAGTCTGGCTGCGCGATGAAGAAACCAGCGAGCTAACCTTGTTATTTGAGCGCGCTGGATATGACCTGCATCCCAGTGTGCGCGGCGTTATCAACGAACGTTTTTTTACCGTTACCCTTTTTGTCCCCGATTCCTCCGGAGGGTTTCCTCGGTTCATTTATGACATTGAACAACGTCGCAGCATTTACTTCGACAATATCGTGATTGGCGAAAACGGGCGCATTTATACCTACAGCAATGATGTTTGGGATTGGCTTGACCCGCCGGTGTATTATTTCTACATTGATGAACTTGAAGATAGCGATGAACCTACTTTGCGCGAAACTGGTTTGACCGTGAGCGAATGGTCTCGTTTGCGACGCGAACAGCAATAACGCAACAAAAAAACCTTGCACTTTCCCCCCGTATATGTTATCATAAGTATAACATATTTTAGGGGGATTTGCAATGTATAAGTTATTCTGCCGCGTGTTCCAAAAAGTGATGAAAGTTTCGGCGTGCTTTTTGCCGTGGAAAGAACCCACCCTGCTGCGCAGCATCGACGAGCTGGTGCAGCACATCGCCAAAAGCGAGCAGCGTGTGCTCGTCGTCACGGACGAAGTGTTGATGAAACTTGGTCTGCCCAACGGCATGCTGGAGGGTCTGCAGGCCGCAGGCGTGACCGCGCATGTGTATGACAAAACCTGCCCCAACCCCACCATCGAGAACATCGAGGCGGCGCGGGCGATGTATGTTGAGCAAAACTGCACCGCAATCGTCGCGTTCGGCGGCGGCTCACCCATGGACTGCGCAAAGCTGGTGGGCGCACGCATCGCCAAGCCGCGCAAGCCCGTGCCCAAACTGCGCGGACTGTTCAAAATACTCAAGCGACTGCCACCGCTGTACGCCGTGCCCACCACCGCCGGCACCGGCTCGGAAGTCACCATCGCCGCCGTGGCCACCAATCCCGCCACGCACGAGAAATTCGCCTGCATGGACCCCAGCCTGCTGCCCAAGTTCGCGGTGCTAGATCCCGCGCTCACCTTGGCACTGCCCCCGCACATGACCTCCACCACCGGCATGGATGCCCTCACCCACGCGGTGGAGTCTTACATCGGCGGCAGCAACACCAAGCATACCGCGAAAAACGCCGTGGATGCCACGAAGCTTGTGTTCGCGCACCTCGAAGCCGCCTACCAAGACGGCAGCAACCTTGAGGCACGCAAAGCCATGCTCGAAGCGTCATACATGGCGGGCGTGGCGTTCACCCGCGCATATGTCGGTAACATCCACGCCATCTCGCATGCGCTGGGCGCGTTGTATCACATCCCGCACGGCTTGGGCAACGCGGTGGTGATGCCACACGTGCTGGCCTTCTATGGCGAAAAAGCACACAAATGCCTGGGCGGGTTAGCCCAAGCGGTTGGTTTGAGTAATGCCGAAGAGTTCATCGCGGCAATTCGCGGCATGAACGAGCGCATGCAGATTCCCACGGGCTTTGCGCAAATCAAAACCGAAGACCTGCCTGCCCTAGCCGCCCGCGCCACCAAGGAAGCCAACCCGCTGTATCCCGTGCCGGTGATTATGAGCCGCGACGACGTGATGGCGGTCATCAAAGGCATGATGGAGTGATTCAGCCATGAAAAAACTGTGCGCCTTGTTGTGCGTCCTCGTTTTGCTGGGGGCGTGTGCTTCGCCTGCGCTGGTGAATGACGAACCCACCACCGAGCAAGCCACCACAACCGAGCCGCCAACCACCGCCGCGCCCACGCGCGAGTGGCCGGGCGTGCCGCAGGCTTACTGGGCGATACTGGAGAACTCAGCGCCGCGAGAAGATTGGGAGCCTTTGTTCCCACCTTCGATTCTACGCTTTTACGCGCTGGCAGACATCAACAACGACGGCGTGCCGGAGCTCATTATGGCACATATGTGGGTAAGCTCAGACGTAGAGCCAGTCATTTCTAGGATTTACACACTTGACGGCGATGAACCTGTTTTTCTGGAGGGTTTCAATCCCGTCCGTTCACGCGGTCACATCGCAGACGATGGCACGATATATGGAGCGAGGTATCATCACGGTCATTGGTGGCTTTGGTCTTCCGTGCTAAACCCGCACGCAACGGAGCTAACACAGCTGTCCGCATGGAGCGCAGAAAATCTTGCGTGGGATTTTTATCAAGAAGAGCCGTGGTATGTAGAGCCTGACTTCATCTACTTTCGCGGAATAAACGAAGTTCATCGCCAGCAAATCACCGCCGAAGAATTTTACGCTGCGACGCCAGGCTATGATCCCCCACCCAACCCCATGCAGTTTGAGTTCATCCCGCTGGGGTGAGCCTCACCATCACTCCGCGTGCTCCGGCGCATCGCGATACACCCGCTGCGGCTGCTGCATATACAGCCCATGCACGTCGTCAGGCGGCGCAGCACCGGGCTGGCGCGGCATGTGCGCAGGCGCAGGCACAGGATGCGTGAACCGCGACGGCTCATAGTGCCGCGCTGCCTCGTAGGTATGCCGCGGCGGCGGCTGATCAAGCATATACCGCTGCATCAACAGCTGCGACGCCGTCATGCAGCTGTCTTGGCGCGCGGACTCTTGCGCTTGCATCGGCACGGCGGATGCCACGGGCGCTGCAGGAACGTCCACGACTTCGGGCACGGCTGCCTCCGCTGTGATTGCCGCTGCACCCGACGCAGGGGCTACGCCACCGGTTGGACCACACGCCCACCAAGGCATCGCCACAGGAAAACTGCACTCACGACCATCCGGCGACACGATGCGGAAATTACGCACACAAAAGCCTCGACGGCATGGGTCGTTGCAGCTTTCCATGTCGCCGCAACAGCCGCAGTTGGGCATCATCGGTGGTATGGGCGGGAATGCCGTGCTTGTGCCACAGCATCCGCCGCCGCCAAAGCCGGGGATGCCACAGCCGCCCATGGGCGTGCAGCCCGGGAACATCGAGCCAAAGTTATTCATTAATCCACCAAACATATTGCTACTCCCTGTTGTGTTATTGGACTGGTTTGCGTTGTTGTTCGCGTTATTGTTCGTGTTGTTGTTGATGTTGACATTCTGGTTGGCATTGAGCCCACCAAGAAGACCGCAGGGATTACACCAGCCAAATCCCCACGGCGCGCCGCCAAAACACCCGGCAGGTGCACCAACGCAACAGTTGCAATCATTCAGCATATGTAAATCCCCCTTGGTGTAATATATGCGCCCGCCAAGCCAGTGGTGCGGCGTGAAAAAAATCTTGCGTATTTGCCAAAAATGTGGTATACTAGATATTAGACGCTAAGGCAATTAGCAACTTGCTTGCCGCAAGTGAGGAATTTTGCGAAACAGTGCGACAAAGAAGTATGCAAGGGAGATTTAGCCCCTGCAAAAACAATTCAGGAGGAAGAACCTATGAAACGCATCGCACAACTTACCCTCGTCGCACTACTCGCCCTTGCTTTGGTGCTGCCCGCAGCAGCCATCGCAAACATCGACGGCTCCGAACCCGAGTGGGACGGCTACGCTGGCATCCGCCCGATGAGCGACGTGCTCGTCGTTGGTGACATCGAACCCGATGTTGAACCAATCGAAGCCGATCCCTACGCCGAAGAGCCCAACCGCGCACAATTCGCCCGCAGCAACAACGACCTGCCCGACAACTACGTTGAACCCATCTATGTAGACGGCGTAGCCGACGGCATCATGGCCATCAGCGCGGAAATCGGCGGTGGTTACGCGGAAATCGAGCCCATCAACTATCCGGGCATCGAAGCCATCAGCGCAGAAACCGGGCACAGTGTTCCCGTGGCACTGTTCTATGCAACACTGGCCGTGGCCGTGCTGGCACTGGTGTTGGCCGTGGTCGCACTGGTGAAGAAAAAATAACACAAGCATCGACCAAAACCTTAGGAGGAAACCATGAAACGCATTGTTCAACTGGCACTGGCTCTTGCGCTTGCCCTTGCCCTCATGCTGCCCGCCGCCGCCATTATCAACACTGACGGCACTGACCCCGACTGGGACGGCTACGAAGGCATTCGCCCCATGAGTGACGTTGTTGTCCTCAATGACGCTGAGGATCTCGATGACTATTCTGCCTATGAGCTTGATGCCATTGCAGACTACGACAGCGGCTTTGGCTTTGACGACCCCGAATGGGATCGCCATCCCCTCGCCCGCGACGGCGAAGGCTATGCAGACATCGAACCCATCGCCATCGGCATTGAACCGATTAGCGCAGACAACACGATGATGAACACGATTGTTCTCTGGGCTGCCCTCGGCATGGCCGCGCTGGCGCTGCTGCTGGCGATTATCGCGCTGGCAAAAGCCGGTCGCAAAAAACCCGCACGCATCAAAAATGATTTCTTCTAAGGAACTGCCATGGCATTACCCACGCAATTGCATCTTATGCTAACTCGCGAAAGCCTCCCTCACGCCTTGTTGCTTGAGGGGGGCACGCAAGCTTTTCGGCGCGAAGTTGCGCTTGAACTTGCACAGGCGCTGCTGTGCGAAACTCCGCCGCATGACCCCGACCAAGCATCCCTGTTCGGCGAGCCCGAACCCACGCAAAAGCCCTGCAACACATGCAACCACTGCTACAAGGCCTTGCAGAACATACACCCCGACCTGCACTTGGCCGAAGGCGGCACGGGCGCGCGCTCGTTCCACATTGATGCCATCCGCGCGATTCGCCAGCAAGCGGCAGTGCTGCCCAACGAGGCCGAGCACAAAGTTTTCGTGCTGCACAACGCCCACACCATGACCGCCGAGGCACAAAACGCGCTGCTGAAACTGCTGGAAGAGCCGCCCGACTATGTGTGCCTCATCCTGACCGCACCGGCACGCAAGTTGCTGCTGCAAACGGTCATTTCACGCACGGCAACCATCTACCTGGGTCCTGCCGCCGAAGAAGCCATTGACCCCGAGCGCGAG
This sequence comes from Oscillospiraceae bacterium, assembly GCA_009786735.1. Lineage (GTDB taxonomy): Bacteria > Bacillota > Clostridia > Oscillospirales > Acutalibacteraceae > WRMQ01. The sequence goes on from WQRM01000007.1 coordinate 7,480, forward strand.
GCGCTGCTGCAGCAACACGCCACGGCTATCACACAGGCGATGCTGCAAGGCGGGCGACCCTATGCCATGCTCGAAGCCACCGCCCCGCTTGAAGGCGACCGCGAGCTGCTGCGTGAGCTGCTGCCCTGCCTGCGCCGCGCCCTGCACGCTAAGCTGGTGGAGGACATCACCCTTGCGCCGCGCGCGCTGCAGCTCATCGACGAGCTGCGCAAACTGGAGGATGCCTTGCTCCGCAACGCCAACCTCAACCTGCTCATCACGCGCCTAGCGGCACTGAACACGAAATAAACATGCGGAAATTCATCCGCATTGTCAAATAGAAAGGGAACCCTATGGCCATCATCATTGGCGTGCGATTTCGCGAAATCGGGCGCGTGTACTATTTCGACCCCGGCGACTATGAGGTAACGAAAGGCGACCGCGTTATCGTGGAAACCGCCCGCGGCGTCGAGTGCGGCGAGGTTGCACAAAACCGCACCGAAGTGCCGGACGAAGAAATCAAAAAGCCGCTCAAGCCGCTGCTGCGCATCGCCACCGAGCAAGACCTCGCCAACGTTGCCGGCAAAGCCGCCAAGGAGGCCGAGGCCTTCAAGGTTGGCGAAGAGAAAATCGCCAAACATGCGCTAGACATGAAGCTCGTCAACGTTGAATACACATTTGACGGCAGCAAAATCGTCTTCAACTTCACCGCCGACCAACGCGTGGATTTCCGCGCGCTCGTGCGTGACCTCGCCTCCACCTTCCGCACACGCATTGAGCTGCGGCAAATCGGCGTGCGCGACGAAGCGAAGCTGCTGGGCGGACTGGGCATTTGCGGGCGACCGTTTTGCTGCAGCACCTTCATGGGCGACTTCCATCCCGTGAGCATCAACATGGCCAAAGGGCAGGGGCTTAGCCTCAATCCCACCAAAATTTCGGGCACCTGTGGGCGGCTGATGTGCTGCCTGAAGTATGAAGAAACCGCCTATGCCGACGCCGCAAAAACCTTGCCGCGCGTGGGTTCAACGATCGAAACGCCCGAGGGTTCGGGGCGGGTGCTGGAAGTCAACGCGGTGTCGCAGGACATTAAGGTCAAGCTCGCAAACCGCATGGACGGTCCGCCGGTGGTGTTCCGCTTTGACAACGAAAAGGGCGTGATTCGCAAGCCGATGAAGGAAAACAGCCTGCGCAGCACTTCCCTGTTGGGCGAGCTGGATGCCGCACCGTTGCGCAGTGTTGCGGACTCCCCGCCGCCGCGCCGCGCCGAGCAACAACCTCGCCAGCCGCGTAATCAACGCAATCAGCCTGCACAAGAGCGCAACCAAAATCAAGGGCAAAGGGCTGCCGCCGAGTCTGGCGAAGCTAAGTCGGGGCAATCGCGCAACCGCAATCGCAACCGCAACAACCGTAATCGCAACCCACAAAATCAACAGGGCAATCAGCAGCCCAGGCAACCGCAACAGCCCAAGCCGCAGCAAAGTGCGCCCACGCCGCAACCACCGCCAGCGCAAGGCGAAATCAGACGCGCAAACGCGCCAAAGCCAGAAGGTCAGCAGCAAAACAACAACCGCCGCCAGCCCTGGCATCGCAATCGACGCAAACCAAACAACAATGGCAACAACAATAATCAAAACTAGGAGGATTTTCCCATGGCTTTTCGGATCAACGAAGAATGCATCTCCTGTGGCCTGTGCGAGGCCACCTGCCCCAACGAATGCATCAGCGAAGTGGACGGCGTATTCGTCATCGACGAAAGCAAATGCGTCGGCGACGACTGCAAAGAGTGCGTGGACATGTGCCCCGTTGGCGCCATCGTGCCCGCAGAATAGCCCGCAAAAACATAAACGCCCCGTTTCTTGGGGCGTTTGATTTTTATTGCAACTTTGCCAAGATGCCGCGTCGGCGAGCCACTCTCAACAGCCACGCGACCGCGCAACCCAGCACCACCCACAGCGGGTTGAACCAGAACATCGCGCCCACCAGCACGCACAACAGCAGTTTCTGATACCACAGCAGCCCCCGCAGCCTCGCATAGGGCACATGCTGCCATGCGGTGAAAATCAGCAGCATCGCAAGCGGCGACGCAGGGATGCGCCAAAACAGCTCGGGGATGATCACGCGCGCCGCATCGGGATACAGGAAAACGTTGAGCAGGGTCGTCAACACAACGCCCACAAAACCCGCGGGGATAATCTTGTGCAGCCGCTTGAATTTGCGCGGCCAGGTGATGAGCACCACCATCATGATCGTGGAAAACAGCACCGTGCGCCAGTTGGGATGAAAGCCCCACATGCGATAGCTCGCCAGCAGCGCAGGCATCGCCGCGCCCACAGCACCCGTGGCGAAGTAGCCCGCCGCTTGGTGCATGGTCACGCGCACCGCCAAGCCCAGCGCCAGCCCGGGATACAGCGCAGCAGGCGGTCTGCGGCGCACCGGCAAGCGTGTGTTCGCGTGGTGCAGCGCCACGAGCATCGCAGCCGCCACGCCCCAATGCAGTAGCAGAACGCGCGGCTCAATCACCAGCGCGCCCAGCAGCAACGGCAGCGCCGTCAATACATAGCCTAATAGTTTCATATGTATAGTATACCACACCAACACACGAAAGGCAAGACATTTATGCGTATCTTCGACCTGCACTGCGACACCCTCACCGAAGCGTTCAAGCGTGAACAACACCTGCACGAGTTCAGCGGCCATGTGTCTCTCGCGCACGGCGCGCAGTTCGATCAATGGGCGCAACTGTGGGCAATCTTTGTGCCCGACACCCTGCAAGGGCAAGCCGCCGCGGACTATTTCGACCGTGTGGCGGCGCACTATCACGCACAGCTGGGCGAGCTTTCTGTCGCGTGCACGCCCCTGCTTGCGCTCGAAAACGGCAACGCCCTCGCCGGCGATTTAGCCCGCCTTGACCACATGCACACGCTGGGCGTGCGGGCAATCACCCTCACCTGGAATGGCGAAAACGAGCTGGGCTATGGCGTGGGCACGGGCAGCACGGCAGGGCTGAAACCCTTCGGCAAACAGGCTGTGCAACGCATGCACGAGCTCAGCATCCACCCGGACGTGTCGCACCTGAACCCCGCAGGTTTTTGGGATGTCGCGGCGTTTGGGCAGCCGCTGCTCGCCACACACAGCTGCTGCGCCGCCATGCAACCGCACCGCCGCAATCTTGATGACAAGCAGCTGCGCGCCATCTTCGCAAGCGGCGGCTTGGTGGGGCTGTGCCTGCACGCAGACTTCCTCGGCGGCACAAGCGACGCACAAGCCGTGGCGCGGCACTTGGCGCATATGCTCGAATTGGGCGGCGAAAACTGCGTTGCACTGGGCAGCGACTTCGACGGCTGCACCGTGCACGAAAGCCTCGCGGGGCTAGACAAACTGCCGCACCTGCACGAAGATTTAGCGCAACTGGGCTTCAGCGAACATCTGCTGACTAAGTTCTTCTGGAGTAATGCGAGCAATTTCTTTCGCCAGCGATAAGACCTGCCGCGAAGCGCGTAAAAAACCGCCCCGTAGTGGGGCGGCTTTTTCCTTTTCACGTCCTGATCATTTCACGGCCTAAGCCTGAATGTCCTGCGCCGCAAGGGCACAATATCATCATAACAAACTCCGGCGCGCAAGTCAACGTTTTTCGCGCGCAATTGCCGCAACGCAGCAAAGAAAAATGTTCCCATGGGAAATCCTTCCTGCTTGGTTTGCGGCTCACGGAAAATTCTTCGCCGCGCTCACAATTTGTGGCAGCCCGCATATTCCCCCGAAAAATGCATACACTAAGGCTAACATTCGACAGAAATGAGTGTGCGTTCATGCAATTTTTCGAGAACATCCGCCGCCGTCGCAGCCGCGCCGCAGCGGCACGTCACCGCCAATGGTGGGAAACCGCAGCCGAGTTCCCCGTTGAGCCCCCCGCGGACTTCGACCCCGACATCGCGAACTTCCCCGCCAGTGAGTTCGACCCCATGGGCAGCTACACCGGCAACCCCATTGACGGCGGCGAACCCATCCAAGACGCCGACGACCTGTAGCCCGCGCAAACCCAAAACACCCTGCACAACAGCAGGGTGTTTTTTGGTGTGATGATACTTAGCACGGGGGGCAAAAAATCCAGCCAAGAAGCCCGCGCAGCGCAAAAAAATCGCCAACCACGCCGCCAATTGCCACAACAGAGCTGATGATATACGGCCAAATTGTATCCATGTCAAACTCCTTTGCAAAAACTATGCAACCAGTTTAACACAAAACCAGCGCGCTGTCAAGCACTTTTGTCTTTCTTTCGCCACCACACCAGCCAACATATCCACATCGCCAGCAAGCAAAACGCAACATAACCTAGCCAAAATGCCAGCGGAAAGTTAATTGCCCAGTGGATAGCGGGATGCAGCGGCAGCATATTAAGACTGTGGCGCAGCATATTATACGCTACCCGCAGCGGGGTATACAGCAACGGCCACAGATTCACCAGCGTGAACAGCTGCACCGCGCGTGCCTTGTGTTCGGTGGCAAAAATCAATCCTGCGCCAAACAGCATGCAGCCCACCGCCATGAAAATCCACCCGCTGAATACCCAGACGCCGTCGACCAGCAACATCAAGCCCAGCATGTTAATCACCGTGCCCACAGCGGTGAAAATGCGCATGTCGATTTTTCGCGGCGGGCTAACATTCGTTGCATCACCTGCACCCGTCAGCAGGTAATCCGTGGACACGCCAAACAGCGCTGCGAGGGCAATGATTTTGTCCACGTCGGGCATGCTCTGCCCGCTTTCCCATTTGCTCACCGCCTGACGCGACACCTCCACCTGCTCGCCCAGCTCCTCCTGTGAAATGCCGCGCACCTTGCGCAGCTGTTGTATTCTGTCGTGCAATTCCATAGTGACCTCCTACCTATTATCATTCCCCTCCGTGGAGGGGTGTCCCGCAGGGGCGGGATGGTTACCATTAGTATAACAAAAAGCACGGCGGTAGTCTACCAACCGTGCTTGGTTTTTTGTCAACTCATGGTTGCCCCTGCGAAAATTATGCTTCCACTGGAGCTGCTGCCACTTCATGTGTCGGCGGATCTTTCTTGCATGCGCGCGCAAACAGGAACAAGAAGCCCAGTTGCACCACAAACAACCCCGCCAGCACCGCGTACAGGTGGCTGAGCGTTGGGCTCACGTTGGGCGGCGCGCTCGGCGTGATGTCGAGAATCATCGTGGCAATTTGCGGACCCACGAGGGCAGCAATCGCCCACGCGGTGAGCATATAGCCTTGAATGGTTGCCAGCTGCTTCATGCCATACTGCTGATTGAGGATTTCTGGCAAACACGCAAAGCCCGCGCCAAAGAAGAACTGCACCACAAAGATAATCGCGAACGACGACCAGTGCGAAAATCCGCCAATGAAAATCGCCAGCGCACACGTCGCGATCGAAGCGATGGACATCACGTAGTACGGCAGGTGTTTCTTGTTCGTCTTGTCTTGCGACGATGCCATGATGAGTCGTCCCACCAAGTTGCCGCCGCCTGCGGTGAGCGTGCAGAACAGCACAATCATTGCGCGGTTGAGGTTTTCGTCCAGCCCCAGCATGATGTAAATCTGCTGTTCGTGGCTCATCAGCGCCAAACCAGCCGCAATGTTGATGAACAGCACCACCCACAGATACACAAACTTGGGCTTGAAGACCACTTGCCTCACCGTCAGCGTGGCAGCCGCAGCCTCATAGGGCTTGAGCTCGGGGCGGTCGATGATGACATACGCCACAAAGCACAGCACACCATACAGCGCGGTGAGGATGTACAGCGCCACGTAGACCGAGAAGTTTTGCAGCAGCACGCCGATAATCGGGTTGCCCACCAGCCCCGCCAAGCCAAACGCAGCAATCGCCACACCGGCAGCGAAGCCCTTGCGGTCGTCAAACCACATCATCAGCGTCTTCACCGGGGTGAGATAACCCAAGCCCAGCCCAATGCCTTGCACCGGACCAAAGCCGATTAGCGCCAACACAGGGCTGCCCACTTGCACGCCAATGGCCGTGATTAACCAGCCCGCCGTGAAGAAGATGAACGTGTACAGCGACGCACGCTTCACGCTGCGCTCCACAAGTTTGCCGCCGAAGGCCGCCGTCATGCCCAAGAAAAACAGTGCGAGCATGAAGCACAACGTAAGCAGAAACGGCGTGAACGCGGGCGCATGCGCAGCAATGTCCTCGCGGAACAGCGTCCAGCAATACACCGAACCCGTGGAGAAACTCATGAATATCATCGGCCAAAAGCCGCTGATCCATTTCCCTTTTGGAAGTCTCATAGCAACAGTCCTCATCTATCCAAAGTTTTTTTGTTACGTTAAAAAGCCCATCACGCGGAACAAGAAGATAAACAGCGTCAGCGTCAGCGCCGAGAACGTCATGGTAATCATCAGCACCGACCCACCGATGTACGTGTCGCCACCCAGCTCCGCCTGCATCACATAGGCACCCACGGCCATGGGCAGCGCGTTGAGAATCATGATGATGGTCAAGTCACTGCCGCGGAAGCCAAACGCCAAGGCAATCGCCACCGCCACCACGGGCATCAGCAACAGCTTGAACACCGACGCGATGATTACATACTTGAACTTCGCATCAAAGCCGTGAAACTTGAGGTTTGCGCCCACGCAAATCATCGCAAGTGGCATCACGATGCCGCCGAGGCGGTCAAGGGTGGTTGCCAGGAAAGTGGGCAGCATGTCTCCGTAGACGTTTGCGCCCAAGGCATCTTGCCCCACAACCGTGTCGCTCAAACCCAGCCCCAGCACGTTGAAGATAATCCCCAAAATCACGCCGATCACAACCGGGTTTTTCGCCACAGAAATAATCACGTTGAGTATCGCCTTGCCAACACCTTTTTGGTTTGGCTTGGGGTCATGCACCGCAAACAGCACCGACGCCGTGGCATACGACACAATGAGCAACACCGACACCACCAAAATGCTCTTGGGCAGCACATCTGGATCGTGGTACTGCTCAAACATCAGCATAAACAACGGCGGTGCAACCACAGAAAGACTGCTGCGATACGCGCTGTTGACAAACGACGACACCGAGTCTTTCTCTCGCATCAGCTTAACCGCCAGCAGCCAAACCGCCAAGAAAATCACGACCATCAGCGCGATGTTGAACACCAGGAACTGCGTGTCAAACACATTGGACAAGTTTGCACGCCGAATGGTGTTGAAAATCACAACCGGGATGCCGGAATAGAAGATGACTTTGTTGCCTTTGGCGGCAAATTTTTCGTCAATCATCCCCAGTCGCCGCAACACGATGCCGAGCCCCGCAAGCAGGATGAAGGGCACGGTGGTGTTGAGGCTGCGAATCATGTACTCTAACAAAACATTTTCTCCTCAAAAAAGCAGTGAAGCACTTTTCAGTGCCCCACCGCAATAGGTGGTGTGCGGTAAGGCAGCGGTTTCCTCTTAACACAGGCTCAAAACGAGCACAGCGAAGCGACCTAGCCCCACCGCAGGCGTGGTAATTTTTTTGCTAGGCAAGGCTGAGGCAAAGGACGTGTACAACAGTACACGACTGAAGCCGAAACACCGCATAGCGAAAAAATTTGGCGGAGAGCAAGGGATTCGAACCCTCGGTACGTTTAAGGCGTACACACGATTTCCAATCGTGCTCCTTCGACCAACTCGGACAACTCTCCATACAATACATCATTATAGCACAGCCTTGCGCCGTTGTCAACTAAAATTTGCGCAAGACTTGACAGGCTTTGCATTTCGTGTTAAGATAGTATATGAAGAACCTTGGAGGTGTGACTGCGCATGAACAAAGTCGTTTCCATCGCACTGTTGGTCGCAGGGCTGATTTTGGTCGGCATGTCCGGCTACTACATCGTGCAAATCGTGCGCCTTGGGCTTTGGGATGACATCATCTTTCGCGTGGTGAGCGCGCTGGCGTTCATCGGCGGCGGAGTGTTCATCGGTCTCAGCCGAGCGCTGACGAACCAACGCACGCTAATCGAACTGCTGCGCAACAAAGGAGAATGACCATGACCAGACCCACTAAACCCTACACCGAAGTTGCCGCCATGCTCGGCCAAGCTGCCCCGGCATGGGAGGCACTCGCCGGGCAGATTCGCCGCCACTACGAAATCGACGAAATCTGGCAAGAGGGCAAGCCCACGCACAAGCATTACAATAACTTGTTTTTCAAACGTGGCGGGAAAGCCTTGATTTCGCTGCATTTGCGCGAGGGCTACTTCCTCGCCTGCGTGGTGCTGGGCGCAAAAGAGCGCGCCAAGTTCGACGAGCAACGCGACACGTTCGACGCGGCAATCTGCCAAGCGTATGACGATGCCGAAACCTACCACGACGGCAAGTGGCTCGGCTTTGAGGTGCGCGACACCACGCTGGTGGACGACATCTTCCGCCTGCTGCCGCTCAAGCGCAAGCCCAACCGCAAGGTGCTGCCCGAGAGCGTTGAGATGTGCGGAAAGCTCAACATCGGCTTGGCGCACGAGGATATTACGAAGATTCTGATGCGTTAAAGGGGATGAAAATGAAACGCAAAAAGTCAACTATCTTTTGCTTGGTTTTGTTCGTGATACTATTCATTGGAATGCTTGGAAATATCGTAGCGGTAAACACCGTAATGATAGACTCCAGACACGTCTCTGAGGCGAATACAACCGAATTTTCGGCGACAGTAGAAAATATACGTGTAGCGGGAAGGCATGTTTTCATTTATCTCGAGGAGCTCGGAGAGAGTCCAATCATTTCAAACACAGGGGATTTAAGTGATACAGGTGATTTCAGTCATTTGCAAAATGGTCAAACCGTGTACTTCAGAACTGAAGACAGATTGCTAGAACGACTTGAAGAACTGTCGCTTATTTCCATTGTTTCCCTTAGAACCGAAGCGATGGAAATCGTTTCATTAAGCAGCTACAATGCACGCTTGCTAGAATCGCGTGTTGGGCTTACGAAGGTAGGTATTACTTTTTCCCTCATCTTTCTTTCATTAGCCATATATTTTGCAGTACGCCTCAAAAGGGAGCGACTATATTTTATTTCAGAGATTTAGATGGGCACGACTGGGAGATTGCCCATTAACCCAAATTACAAAGCAGCAAGGAGATTATACCATGAACCGCAAACTTTTCACCTCCGAATCCGTCACCGAGGGCCACCCGGACAAGCTCTGCGACGCCATCAGCGACGCCGTGCTCGACGCCATCCTCGCGCAAGACCCGATGGGCCGCGTGGCATGCGAGTGCGCAACCACCACCGGCATGGTGCTGGTGATGGGCGAAATCACCACTTCAAGCTATGTCGACATCCCCAAAATCGCGCGCGAAGTCATCACCGACATCGGCTACGTTGGCGGCGGCATGGGCTTTGACGGCAACAGCTGCGCCATCCTCACCGCTATTGATGAGCAATCGCCGGACATTGCGCTGGGCGTCGATAAATCGCTTGAAGACAAGGCCTGCGGCAGCGATTTAGAAGGCAGCGGTGCCGGCGACCAAGGCCTGATGTTCGGCTATGCCTGTGATGAAACGCCCGAGCTCATGCCCCTGCCGATTTCGCTCGCGCATGCACTGGCGCGGCAGCTCACGCTCGTACGCAAGAACGGCACGCTGCCCTATCTGCGCCCGGACGGCAAGACCCAAGTGACCATTGAGTACGACGAAAACGACCGCCCTGTGCGCTGCGATGCCATTGTAGTGTCGTCGCAACACTGCGAAAGCGTGAGCCTCGACCAAATCCGCGCAGACGTGCTGGCGCATGTCATCCAGCCCATCGTGCCCGCCAACCTGCTCGACGATGCCACGAAACTTTACGTCAACCCGACTGGCAGATTCGTCGTGGGCGGCCCGCAAGGCGACAGCGGCTTAACCGGCCGCAAGATCATCGTGGATACCTACGGCGGCTACGCTCGCCATGGCGGCGGTGCGTTTTCGGGCAAAGATCCCACCAAAGTTGACCGCTCGGCAGCCTATGCCGCACGCCACGTGGCGAAGAATATCGTCGCTGCTGGCTTGGCGAAAAAATGCGAGGTGCAGCTGGCCTATGCCATCGGCGTGGCTCGCCCCGTCAGCGTGCGTATCGATACCTTCGGCACTGGCAAGCTCGAGGAAACCGCTCTGGCGGCTCTCGTACAGCAGCACTTTGACCTGCGTCCTACGGCTATCATCAACCGCTTCAATTTGCGCCGCCCGATTTACCGCCAGTTGGCCGCGTTGGGTCATGTTGGACGGACGGACATCGACCTGCCATGGGAAGCCCTCGACATGGTGGAGACGCTCAAAGCAAGCCTGTAACACAAACGCCCCCGCCGCAAGGCAGGGGCTGTTTTTATTGCGCATGGTTACAGACCAAACAAAATCCGCACAAAGCTGAAAATCGCAAAGGCGCTCACCAGCGTCAGCGCAAGTGCTCCCAGCGCGCCCAGCACGTTGGGCAACGTGAAGAACGTTTCCGTTGGTGGCTCGGGAGTGGGCTCGACCGGGGGGNGGGGTTCAACTGGGGGCGGTTGTTCACCAGTGCAAGCGCACGCTGCCAGCGTGAACGGCGCATAAACAGGTTCGGCAATGCCGTTTTCGAGCATGTATGCTCTTATCTCATTGATTGTATTCACAATAATGCACAGCATGCCCGTCCACAGCATCAGCATAAGATCTTCTGGATCTAATTCATCAAAAAGTTCAAAAAGCTCATAACCAAACGCTTGTATTTCTTCCTCCAAAGCAGTCGAAAATTGAATCGCCATCTCAACGTGTTCACCATCGCCAGCGTGATAAAGAGCCATCAAAAAAATCCCAGCAACCGTATCCGCCTGCAGTTGAATATTAAATTGGGGGATGAAAAAGCGCTCGTTGAGCGAAAGCACATTTTCCAAGAATTGCTCCATGATTCCAGTGCCAACTAAATCAGCGAAATAAACGTGACCGCTCGGGAAGTTCGCCCAAAATTGCTCATAGTATTGTTCAAACGCATCTATGTATTCTTCCGCCGTGATACCATCTTGCTGCACATGCGCGCCTTCCGCTGCGCCCGTAATTACCGTCCCCACCGACCTGAGGATGAACGTATACATCTGCATCACGATAGCCTCTTCCAGTGTTTCCGCGCCTGTTGCGGTTTCAGCACTCGCCCCAACGCCAAACACGCCCACCAACATCATCGCCGCCATCAAAATCGCCAACAGTTTTTTCGTCATTAGTATGTTCTCCTTAAAATAATATGGTCATTTTCTATGATACC
>WQRM01000008.1 GCA_009786735.1 Oscillospiraceae bacterium
GATCCTCTTTTGCTTGCAAATAAAAAATCACGGGCGGCAGGTTGCCGCCCCTACACGCGAGTTACGCTAACCCAGCGAGTCACAGCGTGTTTGCTCATCGCGAGCAGGCGTTATCTCTTCGTAGCTGCCGAGCACATCAAGCTGTGCGCAGTGCCGCGCGAGCTTCTCAATCATGATGGGATAGTTGGGTGCGGTGGCGTCGCACTCCATGTCGAGATAGAACACGGCATCAAGCGCGTTGCCCAGCACAGGCAGGTTCGTGAGCTTGGTGAGGTTGATTTCCATGCCAGCGATCATCTGCAGGATTTCGGCAAGCGCCCCAGCGTGGTTGGCGAGGGAGATGAGCACACTGCTCTTGTTGGCGCGCGGCGGAATCATCGCCTGCTTGGTGATGCAGATGAAGCGGGTTTGGTTGTCGCTGCGATCCTGAATGTCGTGCTTGAGCACGTTGAGACCATAAAGCTCGGCACATTCCACGCTAGACACCACCGCCACGCCGGGGCGATCCTCTTGCGCGGCGCGCTTGGCGGCGATGGCCGTGTTGTCGCACACGTGCGTGGTCACACGGTCGCCGAGTTTTTGGATGAAACTGTCACACTGGCGCAGCGCTTGCTCGTGCGACCAAATCTCGGTGATGTCTTTGAGGAAGCGCTCGTTGCTCAGCAAGCAGTGGCGCACCGGCAAGCGAATCGCCCGCACGATGGAGCACTTGTGCTTGCGCAGCAGGTCATACACACGCATCACGCTGCCGTAGGTCGTGTTTTCGATGGGCAGCACGCCGAAGTTGCACAGTCCTTGCTCAACCGCGCGAAAGACCATGTCGAACTCGTGCATGCTGAGGATACGCGGTTGGTCGAACATGTTTCGCGCAGCGATGTGCGAAAACGCGCCCTCCACGCCTTGGCAGGCCACGCTTGCGCCCACCGGCCACGGATCGCCTTGCCCGCGCTCAAGCGCCGCCGCCAACTGCTGGCGCAAGGGCGAGGTTTCTTCGGCCTCAACCATCAGCCGATGCTGGCGCGCACGGTTCGCCAAAAATACCGTGCGGTATATCATATTGAGCGGTTGATGCAAGCCCTCGGGTGCATTCTTGCAAATTCGTTGCAGCACCTCCTGCTCACGCGCCGGGTGATGCACTTGCTCGCCGTCGGCCATTTTTGCTTGTGCCACCTGACTAGCCAGCTCCATGCGCTGTGCCAACAGGGGCGCGAGCGCGTCGTCTACGCGGTCGATTTCGCCGCGCAATTCTTCCAGATTCATCGTGCTACCTCACATACATAAATTTGCTCGCCACCATGGCGTTTAATCTTGCCTCCGTCGTAGTCGCCGTATTGCTCCACAATGCGAAAACCCGCATCACGTAAGACTTTTCGCAGCTTCCGTGGATACCAATACTTCAGCGTCAGCGGCTCTTCGATGCGCTGGTTTTCGCCGTGTTCGTACACCATCACCGGGTAGATAATTTGCCGTTTCGTGTCAATGCGCTCGCCAAAACTTTTGCAGCTCACGCCATCGCGCTCCCAGTGTGTTTTTTCGGGGTAACACCACTTGCGCATACCCTTTTGTGGCACAAAGCAATTGATGATGAAACGCCCGTCTTTTGCAAGATGGTTTCGCGCATCCTGCAAACAGCCCGCGATGTCCGCGTCCTCCGTCAGCGCCTGAAACGAACGAAACGGGATGATAATCAGCGGGAATTTCTCGCCCAAATCGAAGCTCGCCATGTTGCCCTGCGTGATGCTGATGCGGTCGCGCACGTCTGGGGCGAGTTGCGGCAGCTTCGCGCGAAAGACATCTAGCATTTGCGGCGACAGGTCAAGCCCATGCACGCGCAAACCGCTTTGCGCGAGGGGGATGCTCACCCGCCCAGTGCCGCAAGCGAGCTCCAGGACTGGTCCGTTTTGTGCATAACGCCGAAAAAACGGTATATCCGCCGCGTATTGATAGTCTAAATCGTAGAAATTAGCCGCATGTTGATAGGTGTTGCTCATCGTTCAATCTCCATCAAATCCAGCAGCACGCAGGCCACAACGGCCTCCACGACCGGCACCGCGCGGGGCACAATGCAGGCGTCATGCCGCCCGCCGATGCGCAACTCAACGCTTTCGCGCGCGACTAAATCCACACTCTCTTGTTGCCGCGAAATGGACGGCGTGGGCTTGATGGCCACACGCACGACCAACGGCATACCTGTGGTTAATCCGCCCAACACGCCGCCATGGTGGTTAGTGCGTGTGCGAATTTCTCCGTTTTGCACAAAGTATGCATCATTGTTTTGTGAACCTTGCATATCTGCCGCTGCAAATCCCGCGCCAAATTCCACGCCACGCACTGCCGGTATGCCGAACAGCGCCGCCGCCAGACGATTCTCCACGCCACCGAACATCGGCTCACCCAGCCCCACCGGCAAGCCTGTGGCGGTGCACTCGACGATGCCGCCAACGGAATCGCCCACGGCTTTGGCGGTTTCAATATCGCCAGTTTTTGTAGCTATTGCGCAGATTTCGATGCCGCGTTTTTCCAAAATTTGTGCACAAATAGCACCAGCGAAACACAGGGGGGCCGTCAATCGCCCAGACGTGTGACCGCCGCCACGCTTATCCGCATAACCACCATGCTTGACAGAAATGGGGAAATCCGCATGCCCGGGACGCGGAATATCGCGCAGAGCATCGTAATCCTGCGAGCGCGTATCGGTGTTCTCGATGACGGCACACAGCGGCGCGCCACAGGTGGTGTCGTTCACCAAACCGCTGAGAATGCGCGGAATATCCGGCTCTCGGCGGGCAGTATCGCCAGGGTTTCGACCGGGTGCGCGGCGCGCCATGAAGTCCGAAATCGCTTGTATATCAAGGGTTTCGCCCGCTGGCAGGCCATCGATGACCGCGCCGATAGCCGCCGAATGTGACTGCCCGAACACGGTGATTTTCACGCGTTCGCCAAAGCTAGAGGCCATGCACAATCCCTCCTAATCGCTGATAATCTGCCCAAAAATTGGGGTATGACTTCGCAACCACTTCTGCGCCATGCAGCGTTACCGGAGCGTCACAATAAAGTGCTGCAATCGCCATCGCCATCGCAATGCGGTGGTCGCCAAAACTGTTGACCTCCACGCCGCCGCGCAGCGGTTTTTTGCCGCGAATGACCATACCGTCAGGTAGTTCGGTCACATCTGCGCCCAGCGCGGCAAGATTTTGCGCCATCGCCGCCAAGCGGTCGCTCTCTTTGATGCGCAGCCGTGCGGCGTTGCGGATTTCGCAGCGCTCGTAGTTCACGGCGGCATAAACCGCCATAATCGGCACAAGGTCAGGGCATTGCGACGCATCCATATCACCGCCGAGTTGTAATAATTGCACGATTTCTTTATCTGGTTGAGCGGAATTTTCGTCAAGCCCAACAACGTTCAAGCCCGCAGCCAACCAAAACGCAGCGTTTGACCAATCTCCTTCAGGCACGAGGGTGGCAGCCGGCCTGTAAGACCAGTTTTGAAGAACCCAGCCAATTTGGCTTTTTTCAACGAAAGCGCAAAATTTACCGAGCGTGCGCAACGTCATTTCCACATAACCTGCCGACTCAAGCGGCGAAGTGAGTATGATCTCGCTGTCTTGCTGCAAAAGAGGCAGCGCAAACAACAACCCTGTGATATACTGCGAGCTGATGTTGCCGGGGAGTTGATAAGTGCCGGGCTGCAGCTGGCCACTGATTCGCAGCGGTAAAGTTTCGCCGTTTATCGTGACACCGTGTTGACGCAACAGGCTCAGCAGCGGTTCCAGCGGACGTTCGGGCAGTCTACCCTCGCCGGTGAAGGTCACCGTGCGCCCCAGCGCCGCCATCACAGGCAGCAAAAACCGAAGTGTTGAGCCACTTTCGCGGCAATTGAGCACGCCGTCGGTCGCCAGCAGGCAGTCGCGCGTGGCGGCGATGTCTTCGCTGATGATGGGCAACTGGCTGATGTCCTGCCCGGCCAGCCATGCGGCAATCATCAGCCGATGCAGGTCAGATTTCGACGGCATGGCAGCGATTTCGCCAGATAGTTTCGCGGGGTGCAGCGTTAGCGTCATAACTTCTCCTCCAGCATCGCTCTAAAGCTCGAAAGTGGAAGCGTGCGCAATTCGCACTGCCCAACGCGCAGCGGCACGATGATGGTGATGTCGTCGCCGACGCGTTTTTTGTCCTGCGAAAGCGCGGCGAATAGCTCGCTCACGGTGAAATCGCAGGTGCTGGGCAGCCCGTTTGCGTGCAGTGCAGCGCACACTTCATCGGTAATCTCGGGGCAAAAAGCCTTGCATATCAAGGTCATGCCGATGCCAACCGCCGCGCCGTGGGGTATGGTGTAGCCGCTGACCTGCTCAATCGCGTGGCCAAGTGTGTGCCCCAAATTCAGCAGGCGGCGTGCGCCGGTGTCGCGTTCATCACCAACCACAACGTCGCGCTTTAACGCGACACAGCGTGCGATTTGCGCCGTGCCCACTCCGCTGCCGTGCGCCAATGCGCTGAATAGCTCTTCGTCCCACAGAACGCCATATTTGAGGCACTCGGCCACACCGTTTGCGTACTCCGCAGGCGGCAGCGTTGCGTGGGTTTCGGGGTCGCAGATGACCAAACTCGGCTGCCAAAACGCACCCACCAGGTTCTTTCCGGCGGGGAGATTCAGCCCAGTTTTGCCGCCCACGCTGGAATCCACAGCCGCCAGAAGGGTCGTGGGGATTTGCACATAGGCGATGCCGCGACGGTAGGTTGCGGCGGCAAAGCCAGTGAGATCACCCACCACGCCACCGCCGAGCGCGACCAAGATATCGCCGCCCGTGAGCCCAAACACCGCACTTGCGCGCAAAATCCCCTCGTAACTGGCGAGGGTTTTGTGCTCCTCGCCGGCGTGAAGCGTGAAATATTCACAGGCGATGCCTGCCGCTTGCAGGCTTTGCAGCGCGGTGTCCACATAACCGCACTTCCACACGTTAGTGTCGCAAATGATGAGCGCCTTTCTCGGCTTTAGCGCATCGCGGATTAACGCGCCACACTGCGACAGTAAGCCGCCGCCGATGTGAACATCATAGGCGCGGTCGCCCAAGGGCACATGCACGGTCTGCGCGCGATAAACATAGTCCATTTGACACACGTCCTCATCGGTAAGATAGTGTTTTTCCGGCGGGCATGGCGACAGCGGCACAAATCCGCAGCGCGCCAGCATTTTTTTGCTGCCCACATTGTCGGGGTACACTCCGGCGTGCAGCTCGGTGATGCCCAGGGTTTCGGTTGCGTACTTCGTCGCCAGCGCGAACGCCGAAGTGCCCAACCCCTGCTTGCGGTAGGCAGAAAACATCCAAATCGCGAGGTCGGCCTCCACTTCGGGTGGCGAAATACCCACAGCCCCGATGATTTCGTCGGTAGCATTATGGCAAATCATTGCGAAAAAGCGCTGCTTTCGCTCTCGTTGCTGAAATTCTTCAAACGTAGTGGTTAACACATAGTTATAGCCCCGTTGTGTGGCTGGATCATGCGCATTGTCGTACAATGGGCGGTCATCGCAGGGCTGATATTCCACCAAACTGAGCACTTCGTTTGAGCAATACACAGCTCTCATCACTTTGCCCTCACTTGGTTCACCGCGCGCATCACGTCGTCAAATTGCGCGGGCGTGAGCGATTGCGGGCCGTCGCACAGGGCTTTTGCTGGGTTGTTGTGCACCTCGATCATCAGCCCGTCAGCGCCCACGGCAGCAGCGGCCACCGCCAACTGCTTCACATAACGCGACACGCCCGTGGCATGGCTCGGGTCAACCACGATGGGCAGGTGCGATTTTTCCTTGATCACACACACGGCCGACAGGTCAAGCGTGTTGCGCGTGGCGGTCTCGAAAGTGCGGATGCCGCGCTCGCACAAAATCACCTGCTGGTTGCCGCCGGCCATGATGTACTCGGCACTCATCAGCCATTCTTGGATGGTATTGGCAAGCCCGCGCTTGAGCAAAATGGGCTTGTTGCAGCGCCCTAGCTCCTTGAGCAATTCAAAATTCTGCATGTTGCGCGCGCCAACTTGGATGCAATCCACATGCTCGAAGGCAGGCAGATGGCTCACGTTCATGATTTCAGTGACGATGGGCAGACCGGTTTGCGCTTTCGCTTGAAGCAGCAACTCGATGCCATCATTGCCCATGCCCTGGAAATCGTAGGGCGAGGTGCGCGGTTTGAACGCCCCGCCACGCAGAATCCCCGCGCCCGAAGCCTTCACCGCTGCGGCAATTTCGCTGACTTGCTCGGGTGATTCCACGCTGCAAGGCCCTGCCATCACCGCAAAATTGCCCGCGCCGATTTTCACGCCGCCGACCCCCACCACGGTATCGATGGGGTGAAACTTGCGGTTGGCTTTTTTGAATGGCTCCTGCACGCGCTGGACCTTTTCGACGAAGTCCTGCGCCTCAATGAGGTCGGTGTCGAGCCCTGCGGTGTCGCCAATCAGCCCAAGCACGGTGGAGTGTTCGCCCAGGCTTTGGTGCACGGCGATGCCTTGTTCCTGCAGCCAGTGCAGCAGCATGTCGAGCTGCTCCTGCATGAAATTTTGTTTAAGTACGACAATCATGGTGTTTCCTCCTAAAAAAATCGCCCGCAGCATTACACTGCGGGTTGCATGATATTTCGGGCGTGCCCAAAAGTCTATCGCATACCGCAGCTTGCCCCCCACACGGGGAAGCTAAAGTAGCGGGTAAACGAACGATTCATTGGGCGCATCTCCTTCAACAGATAAACCATTATAGCACATCTTATGCGCATTGTCAAGCAGTTTTTCCTGCTTCGTGATATTTTTTCAGCGCAACAGCGTGAAATCACCCGCGCGGATCGCTTTTGCTAGTTCTTTCGCATCTTTCACAGGGTAGTCCAGCACAATCCCGCCGGGATTCATGCCGCCCTCGGTGTCATAGCCATGCCAGTCGCTGCCCGACAGCGCAATCTTGCCGTGCCGCTTGCACCATGCGGCGGCGATGTCGCTGTTGCTCTCCCAGCGGCCATGACCGTTGTACACCTCGTAGGCATCGATATACTGCGGGTCGCACACCACCATGTTATAACGAAACGGGTGCGCCTGGCAAATCAACAAACCATGCTCGCGGGCGAACGCACTGAACGCGGCAATGCCCAACTCATCAAAGCCCTCATGCGCGCGCAAAAACTGCTCGTCCAGCCCCAATATTAAGTAGTCATTTTCGTCGTCCGCAGCAAAGCGCAGCTCCATGCCCAAGATGACGGTAAAGTCCGCGGGCGCGGCCGCCACCGCAGCATGATAGCCGTGCATGAAGCGATCGATGCGCGTTTGCCAGTCGCCGTCACCCATGTACCCGGTGAAAAAATGATTGGTCAGCACCATGCCGTTGTAGCCGCGTGCCAAGCAACGTGCTACACAGCCCGCGGCATCTTCAGCGGCGCAAAGACTGTGCTCGGTGCTGTGGATATGCATTTCTAACTTCATGTGATGCTATTCTTCCGTCTTCACTTCAGCGTCCGCGCGGCGCGGCTCGATTTTGCCGTAGCGGGCGGCACCTGCGTTGCTCACGTCAGAGCGAGGCGGACGCGTGGGCGTTTTGTCAATCGGCTGGCGGGGCGGGCGATCGTTGCGGTCACCGGGGAAGCGGCGCGTGTTGGCGTTGCGCTGGTTGCGCTGCATGCCGCCACGGTCGCGGTTGTTGTATCCACCGCCGCCGCCGCTGCGGCGCGTGTCAGCCTTGCGGTATTGTTCGTCGGGCGCAACCACCACGCGGCGATCGCTGCCTTCGCCCACGGAGTGCGAGCTCACGCCTTCGATGTCTTGAATCACCGTGTGCACGGTGCGGCGGTCATAGGCACTCATGGGTGGCATGAGCATGTTGCGGCCAAATTTCTTGGCCTTGCCGGCGTTGACAATCGCGAGGTCATGCAGATTTTGCTCGCGGGTTTCGCGGTAATCTGCAACGTTCACGCTCACACGGCGGTAGTCATCGCGCCCACGGCTGATGACCAAACGCACCAGATACTGCAGGCTATCGAGGGTTTCACCACGGCGACCGATGACATAGCCGTCGTCGTCGCCGCACTGCAGCGAGAAGCGCACGCCATCTTCTTCTTCCATCGTCAGCACCGTGGATTCCTGCACGCCCATGTGGCGCAGCACAGCTTTGATGTATTGTTCGGCTTTGGAGAACTCGGTTTCTTCGTAGTATGCGCGCACCTTCACTTGCGTGCCTTTGAGCAGTTTTTTCTCCACGCTCAGCACTTCGGTCGAAATTTCGATGCCCTCGGGGGCGTTGAGTTGTGCGATGGCGGCCTGCACGGCTTCTTCCATCGTGGCGGCAATGCCAATGGCTTCAGTCATGGTTTCTCCTCCTTATAGATACAGGGGCGGGGTGTTGCACCCGCCCGCTGTGTGTTTACATTATAGTTCTGCGATTTTCTTCTTGCTGTTTTCGCGGCTGCGGCGTTCCACGGTTTCTTCCACCAGCACGCGCGCGAGCATCTTTTGCGGCGGCATGGCATAGTGCAGCGCCACGGTTTGCACAAAGGCAATGAAGCTGGAGATGATCCAGAAAATGCCCACGCCGATGGGGAACCAAATGGCCCACACTGCGCTGAACAACGGCATGATAAAGGTCATGCAGCCGGTCATAAGCTTGCCTTGTTGCTGCATTTGCGGGTTGGTGTCGCGTTGACGGAAAAAGGTGAACAGCGACGTTGCCATCGCGCCAGCACCGGCCAGCACAGGAATCAGCACGCCGATGAGCGCACCGGCATCGCCGGGCATTTGCCCCAAGCTCAGCCCAAACAGCTGGAAGTCGTTGGTGGCAAACTCTTGAATCCGCGGCAGATAGTCGGCATAGTGCGCAGGAATCAGCGCAATCGCTTCCACGTATGCACAGCTGCCATAGTAGGCATATTCGCAATATTGGCAGACATAGCGATAGCCTTCGCCGAACCAATCCGCGAACTTTTCGATGTTTTCCACAATGCGCAACTGCACTTGCAGCGGACCGCCACCGGCTCCCATGCCCAAAAAGTTGAATCCGCCTTCACCCACGGCTTCAAGCACGAAAGGCTCGATGCGTTCAAGTGCGGCAAGCAGTGCTTGCGGCAGCTGCATGGTGTATTGCAGTGGGCGGTTGATTGCCGCCACCAGACCAAACATAATGGGGAACTGCGCCAGCATGCCGCCCGAACAGCCCGCCTTGAGCGGATTGTAGCCTTCACGTTGGTAGAACTTTTGGGTTTCTTCCTGTTGGCGGCGTTTGTCGTCTTTATAGCGGTCGGTGATTTTGCGCAGCTTCATGGTCATGCGCGTGTTTTTGGCCATGTTGCGTTGTTGTTTCACCGCAAACGGCAGCTGAACCAAACGGCACAACAGCGTGAAGACGATGATCGCCACGCCGTAGTTGCCCACCAGCAAGAAAATCCAGCGCATGATTGGGCCAAACACAACGCCCAGGATATCAAAAATAAATGTCATTATAGTCCTCTTTTATCGCGTTTGGGTGGAACGGGGTCATAGCCCCCGGGGAACAGCGGGTTGCAGCGCAAAAACCGCGCAATGCCCAGCAACAAGCCCACCAATGCGCCGTGCACTTCAATGGCCTCCACGGTGTAGTGCGAGCAGCTGGGCTGGAAGCGGCACATGGGCGGCAGCACCGGCGAGATGAACCGCTGATAAAACTTGATGGGCGCGATGAGTACTTTTCTCATGCAATCACCCCCAGCTTCTTGAGTTGCAACTTCATCACGCGCTGAATGTCGGTGCTTTTCGCTTGGCTTGTCCGTCCGCGTGCAACGAAAACGATGTCCCAGTTGCCGCGCAGGGGCTCGTCCAGGGTGCGAAATGCCTCGCGAATCACCCGGCGGCAGCGGTTGCGCACCACGGCGTTGCCCACCTTTTTGCTGGCGGTGATGCCATAACGACAACGACCCGCGCGGTTGCGCAGCGCGTACGTAACCAGCGCAGGCGCCGTGAGGGATTTGCCGCGCCCATAGGCACGGCGGAAATCCCCATTTAATTTCAGTGTCTCCACGTCTTAGTGCGTCAGGCGCTTGCGGCCTTTGGCGCGGCGGCGCGCAAGAACTTTGCGGCCACTGCGGTCGAACATGCGCTTGCGAAAGCCATGTTCTTTTTTTCGATGCAGCTTTTTGGGCTGATAGGTGCGTTTCATTATCGTAATCCTTTCAGGAAAATGTCAACTGTACAAATGGATGCACACGGTTTTTCGCTAGGCGAAGTTTCGAGAAAGGACGCGTATGCGATACGCGACTGACGAGAAACAAAGCATAGCGGAAAATCCCTTTAGCGTTTCGAGAACTGCGGCGCACGACGTGCTTTCTTGAGGCCGTATTTCTTGCGCTCTTTCATGCGTGGGTCACGCGTGAGGAAGCCTGCGGACTTCAGCGCCGGACGCAGCCCGGGGTTATACAGCAGCAGCGCACGCGCAACGCCGTGGCGAATCGCACCCGCTTGACCGCTCACGCCGCCGCCGTTTACGCGGCAAACGATGTCGATTTTGTCCAAAGTTTCGGTCAACGCGAGGGGTTGGCGCACCACCAGCTTGAGCGTTTCGAGACCAAAATAGTCATCGATGTCACGGTCGTTGATGGTGATTTTGCCTGCGCCGTTGTACAAACGCACACGCGCCACACTTTTTTTGCGGCGGCCGGTGCCATAAAAGAACGGTACACTTTCAAAGTTCATGCTTACTTACCTCCCAATTCCCAAGCGATGGGTTGCTGTGCGGCGTGTTTGTGCTCTGCGCCGTCAAACACTTTCAGGCGAGTGAACGACGTGCGGCCAAGGCTGGTGTGCGGCAACATGCCTTTCACGGCCAGTTCCATGGCATAGCTCGGGCGCTCTTTCATCAGCTTATCGTAGCCGATTTCCTTCAGGTGACCGACATAGCCGGTGTGGCGGTAGTGCTTTTTTTGCTCCAGCTTGCGACCGGTGAGCACTGCCTGGCTTGCATTGATGATGATGACGAAATCGCCGCAGTCGGCATGGGGCGCAAACGTGGGTTTGTGCTTGCCGCGCAGCAGGGTAGCAGCTTGCGTTGCCACGCGACCCATGGGCACGCCGGCAGCGTCAAGCACATACCAGTTGCGGGTGATGTCGCCCGCTTTTGGCATATAAGTAGACATAATGAACCTCCGAAAAATTTATCATACCTTAGAATTATACCGCAAAGCGCAGCGCTTGTCAAGCATTTTTTCACAGAATTTTAAAAATTCGGGCGCGAACTGCGTTTTGCTCTCGTTTGCTCGTATTTTCGGCATGTTTACTTGACGATGAATTTGCGGATCAAATCCGGCGCATGCGCAAGCACATTGCCGGTTGCGGCGGCGGTTTTCTCGCTCACGCAGTCCACGCCACGGTTGCTGCCGCGCCACGACTTGCGGAACATCATGTAGGGCACGGGATCTTTCGTGTGGGTTTTGCGCGCAAGCGGCGTAGGATGATCCGGCAAAATCATCAGCGCGTAGTCATCTTGCTGCTCCAGATAGTCCAGCACGATGGGCAGCACGATTTCGTCAATCAGCTCAATGCCGCGAATCTTGCTGGCCACGTCGCCGCGGTGTCCGGCTTCATCGGTTGCCTCAAAGTGCAGGAAGACGAAATCCTGCCCCGCCTTGAACTCATCCACGGCAGCCTGCGCTTCACCGGCGTAGTTGGTGTCAATCCAGTCGGTCGCGCCGGGCACGGTGGGCGTGCGCATGTCGGCGAGCATGCCAATGCCTTTGAGCAAATCCACCGCCGAAATGATGCTGCCGCGCAGCCCGGTCATGTGTTCAAAGCTCGGCAGGGCGGGGCAAGTCCCCTCCCCCCACAGCCAGATGGCATTCGCCTTGTTGCCGTTGAGTATAGCTGTGCTGCGTTGCATCAAGTCAAGCAGTTCGGGATGGCTGGGCATGTGTGTGACAATCGGCTGACCGATGATATCATGCGGCGGAGTGTTTCTCATGCCCGCGAGCTTGGTTCTGCCGCCCTTCCACAGCAGGCAATGACGATATTGCACCCCCGCGAAGAACTGGAACTCATCGCTACCCAGCTGCGCCTGCAGCTTGGCGATGACCTCACGCGCTTGCTCCGTGGTGATTTCGCTGCCTGCGTAGTCCACCATGGTTTTGGCGGCGTAGTCGTCCTCATCGCTGAGCGTAACGAGGTTGCAGCGCAGGCACAGATCATCAGCCTCCATGGGCACGCCGATGCTCACCGCCTCAATGGGGCTGCGACCGGTGTAGTATTTCGTGCTGTCGTAGCCGAGGATGTTGAGGTTGGTGTTGTCGCTGCCTGCGGATTGCCCGGGCGGCGTGGTGTGCACCAAACCGACCTCGCCGTCGCGCCCCATGACATCGAACCGCGGCTTGCGGGCGACTTCCATGGGCGTTTTGCCGCCCAGTGCGGGCAGGGGCTCGTCGGCCATGCCATCGTATAGAATGATGATGTGTTTCATGATATTACCTCGTCAAGTCTTTCTATACCAACCATTTTAGCACGCGCTTGCGCATTTGTCAATAACCCGCCCAAAAAACACAACCCTCAGCATCCGCTAAGGGTCGTCGTTTTTCACTGAGCACTAAGCATTAAGCAGCGCTTACTCGCCTTCCACCTGTTGACCAACGATGCGATCGAGATTTTCCACACAGTTGCGGCAGATTTTGTAGCCGTTGTATTCGATCATGCCGTCCGCATTGTCGCAAAACGTGCAGGCAGGAATGTGCTTGCGCAGCACAATGCGGTCGCCTTCCATCGAAATCTCGAGCGAATCCTCTTTGTCGTTCACTTTCAGCATCCGACGATACTCTTTGGGGATAACAATGCGCCCCACTTCGTCGATTCCGCGAATGATTCCTGTTACTCTCATGTTAACCTCTTTCCTTGTGACCCATAAATTCCCTTGGTTGATGCTACCATTATATCACATTTTTCGACATTTTTCAAGCCCCCAAGCCGCCAAAATTCGACATGTTTTTCCAATTCCATTTTGTGCAAGTTTCACATAATGAAGTGTCCTGCTGCAGCGCGAAAAAGCGCGTTAAGAAAAAATTTACACTTTCTCCCTTGACAGTTTCGCAGAAAAATGGTATACTTATATAAAATCCCCGAGATTTTTTGGCAATTATCAACGAAATACGCTATCGGAGGGCAGAGCCATCGAAGAACGCGTCATTCCCATCGACCGCATGGAACACATCGTGCAGCTTTTCGGCAGTTTGGACGAAAACGTCAAGCTGCTGCAGGCGCATTACGGCGTGAGCATTGTCTATCGCGGCACTGAAGTCAAGCTCAACGGCGAGCCCGAGGCCTGCGCCCGTGCCGCCCGCGCGGTTGATGCTCTGCTGGCGGTGCTCGTGCGCGGCGAGCAGCTCAGCGAGCACACCGTGCGCTACGTCATCTCCATGGTGGATGACGACGAAGACCTCACGCAAAAGCTTTCCGCCATGACGGACGGCAGCATCGGCATCACCGCGCGCGGCAAGCCGCTCAAGCCCAAAACGCTTGGGCAGAAGAAATACATCGATGCCATCAAGCAGCACACCATCACCCTCGGCGTTGGCCCCGCCGGCACCGGCAAAACCTACCTCGCGGTGGCCATGGCGGTGAGCGCTTTTCGTGCCAAAGAGGTCAACCGCATCATCCTCACGCGCCCGGCGGTGGAGGCTGGCGAGAAGCTGGGCTTTTTGCCCGGCGACATGCAGCAAAAAGTTGACCCCTACCTGCGCCCGCTGTACGACGCGTTGTTCGACATGTTCGGCGCAGAGCAATTCGCCCGCCATCAGGAGCGCGGTGCCATCGAAGTCGCGCCTCTGGCCTACATGCGCGGTCGCACGCTCGACGACAGCTTCATCATCCTCGACGAAGCGCAGAACACCACCATCGAGCAAATGAAGATGTTCCTCACGCGCTTGGGGCAAAACTCCAAGATTATCGTCACCGGCGACATCACGCAAATCGACCTGCCCGACGGCAAGCCATCGGGGCTAGTGAACGCCACGAAAGTCCTCAAAGGCGTGGAGGACATCGCCATCGTCAAGTTCACCGAACGCGATGTGGTGCGCCACAAGCTGGTGCAATCCATCATCAAGGCATATGAGAAAGAGCAAGCGCGGAAGAAGCAGCAAGGAAGGCGAACATGAACGACATCAGCGATTTGTTGCGCAACGAGCTGCTGTGCCACGGCGCGGATTTGGTCGGCTTCGGCGACCTCACCGGGCTGCCCGCCGAAGTGCGTGAAAGTCTTCCGGTGGGGGTCTGCGTGGCGGTGCTCTACCCAAAAGAACAGCTCGCAAACGACAACGACTATGCCTGCGACAACGCGCTGCGCGACCGCTTGGATAAACTGGTGACGCTAGGCACAGAGCTGCTGCAAATGCTCGGCTACCAAGCCGTGGCGAAAACGAGGGCGCAGGTTTCGCGCACCAAGTTATCGCATCACGTCACGCTGCTGCCACACAGAACCGTCGCCATTCTCGCGGGCATGGGCTGGGTTGGCAAAAGCAAGTTGCTGGTGCACGAGCAATACGGCTCAATGCTTCGCCTGTCGAGCATCCTCACCGACGCACCGCTGCAATGCGCAAAGCCCATTGAACCACGCTGCGGAAACTGCACGGCCTGCATCACCGCCTGCCCCGCCAACGGGGACATCACACAATGCTGCTCAACAGACGCCGTTGTGTGCCGCAAATGCATCGAAGTCTGCCCCTACACAAAACGATATTTAGAGCGCCGATAAAGACAGAAAGAAGGTAACCCCCATGGCAACCAAAGTGAAAGTGATTATCACCGACGACCAACAAGATGTGAAAGTGCCCACGGGCATCCGCATGCTGGTGCGCCGCGCCTGCGTGGCCGTGCTGGTGAATGAACAATTCTCCCAAGCCGCTGAAATCAGCGTGCGCTTTGTCGATAACGACGAAATCCAGCGCCTCAACCGCGAGCACCGCAGCAAGGACGACATCACCGACGTGCTGTCCTTCCCCCTCGGCGCAAACGGCGAATATGACATCAACCACGCCACCGGCTCTGCGCTGCTGGGCGACATCGTCATCTGCCTGCCACGTGCGCAAGAGCAATCGCGGCTATACGGTCACACCTTCCAGCGCGAGATGGCCTATCTCACCGTGCACTCCATGCTGCACCTGCTGGGCTATGACCACACCGCCGGTGGACTGGAAAGCGTGCGCATGCGCGAAAAAGAAGAGCAAGTGCTGGTGCAGCTCGGTCTGCCGCGCGGCTATCAATACATGCAAGACTAGTGCGCGAAGATTCTGTTCTTTTTTGAAAAAAAGAACCAAAAAACTTTAGCCGCTTCGCGGTGGACGATTAACAAAATAGCCAAAACCCACTTCCCGTCACGCAGGAGGTGGGTTTTTATAAAAGTCTAGGGTTTTTTGATTACTTTTTTTGCAAAAAAAGTAATGCCTGCGCGGCGAGCGCATTTCGCGCCTGCGGGGGCGCACTAGCGCCGTATTGCCGGGTCTTGCGCGCCGTTGGCGGGGCCGACGAAGTTCAGCGGGTTTTGTGCTCTGCCGCCGATGATGACTTCAAAGTGCAGGTGTGGACCGGTGGAGTTGCCGGTGCTGCCCACGCGACCGATGGGCTGCCCCATCTCCACGCGCTGCCCGCGCGACACGGCGATTGAGCCCGCAATCAAGTGGGCATAGCGCGTTTGCATGCCGCCGCCGTGGTCGATGAGAATCATGTGCCCCCAGCCGGAGTTGCTGAACTGCGTTTCTACCACGGTGCCTGCACGTGCGGCCACCACGCCGGTGCCGTTGATCCCCGGGCCTGCGATGTCGATGCCTTGGTGCATTCTGCCCCAGCGCATGCCAAACGGCGAGGACACGCGTCCAAAGCCGGGCACGGGCCAAACCAGACCGTGCGATGATGGGCGCAGCGTGACCGTACCACGGTCTTGGATGAACACGCGCGGGTCTTGGCGACCGATTTCGCGGCGTTGCGGCACAGGTTCACGCAGGCGACGGCGTGAGATCTCCTCGGGTCTGCCATAGCGCACACCGTTGACGTAAGTGATGCGCTCGGTCACTTCATCTTCACCCATTGTGCCGCGCACGCGCACGCGCACTTCACCTTGGAAGATGTTGTAGTTGTTGGTGTCAATCGTGCCATAGGGCACGGGCGCAATGCGGGTTTCCACACGCACCACGCGCACTTGCAGCGGATCGCTCGCCTGCTCTTCTTCGGCAATGTCGCTGAGTGTTTGCAGCAGCTGCTGTGCGTCAATCATTTGGTTGGCGGGATAAAACCCCGGCACAATCTCAATGTTTTGGATAAACTCCACGCTGTCGGCCGCGCGCAGGTCAAGGTCAAGCGCTGCGGTTTGCTCGGCGATAATCGAACCCAGCACGCTTTCGGCATCCGCCACGTGGTGCACCGTGGCAATCAGTTCATCGTCGATGAACACACCCGCACCGGTAATCATCTCATTCGGCGAGCTTTCCAGCAAACGGTCGGTCAGCACATCCACCGGCACGAGATTCTCCGGTTGCACGCGCGCCACTTGGAACTGCGCAACCACTTGCATGTTTTCGTCCACCGCTTCCATCGCGCGGTTGAGTGCGTCGCCGTTGCCACCGCCGTTTGCGGCAAGGGCAATCGGCTGCATGTGTGCATTGGCCGCAGCTTGCGCCAGGGTGAGCACGCGCTCGTTGGCGATATAGCCCACCGGCACGTCGTTGAACGTCACGCTGAGTGCAAAGGTTTGGTTCGCCATGGTTTGTATCACCACCAGCAAAACCAGCAGCGCCGCTGCCGGCATGGCAACGTTCACCGCGCCACGCACCATGCGGCGGTGGTCGTGCAGCGAGGCAGTGAAGCGCTGCAGCGGATTGCTCGGACGACCGTGCTTTGCCAGGCGATGCTCACGTTGCGCATGCGCATGGGCACGCGCACGCTTCACGCGGCCAATCGTCGCATGATGCACCAGCAGCACGCCGGTGCGCAGCAGATGCCACAGCGCCTGCAGCAAAAACAGCACATGCGGCCGCACAAAGCGCCCAGCAGTCATGATTGGGCGTGCAAAGCGCAACCCAAAGAAATACATTTGGCGATAAAACGCGCGCGCAAACGCCACCAGCGGCGGTTGATATAGCGGCTCATCGTCGCGCCAAAACTCGTCAGCGGCCATCTCGGCCCAGCTCACGCGCATTTCGCGGATTACTTCTCTGTGCGTATCTTTCGTTTTTTCGCGCTTAGCCTTGCGCGGCTTCTTTTCTTTAATAAGCTCTTCTTTGGCCTGCGCCTCGGCATGCATGTCGAGCATCTCCTGCTTTGCCTGCTCGATGTCTGCCTGCGCGGGTGCTGCGTCGCGCGCTTCCACTTCATCTTGGTTGCGCAGCATTTCGCGAATCAGCGCCAGCGGGATTTCGCCGGTCATTGCCATGTCGGCGGCGATGTCATTCACGGTATTGTTGGGGCCTGGCAGTCCGGTGCCGTTTTCTCGTTTGCTCATCTCACAACACCATCCTTTCTTGCAAAAATACCCAATTCAACTCTCCACTCATATTATATCACAAAACGCGCTTTTTTTCAACCCCTTGCGCCGCAAAAGTTACATTTTGTTAACCTTTTTGGTTTTCCACACCCTCAATTGGGAAAATCTTGATGTTTCCAAGCAAATTATGCTTGACAAACACCACATATTGTGGTAAACTAGAGTTGTTCACTCATTTTCACCAAAGTTATCCACCAACCAAACGTGTCAAATTTTCACGTTTTGTTCGATTGACAGCGCGCGAATTTTGTGTTATAATAGGTTTGTTCGCGAAACGTACGTTTAGAAAGGGCTGTGACATGTCGTTTTTTTCCATCTTGGGCTTGGTGATTTTCGGGCTAGTGTGCCTGTTCGCCGTGGCGGGCGCAGTGTTTTCCAAGCGCTTGGTTGCGTGGGAAAACCGCGTGCTGCTTGCTTTGGCGGCCGCCGTGCGCA
>WQRM01000009.1 GCA_009786735.1 Oscillospiraceae bacterium
GTCCACTTGCCATAAAAATCCACGGGCGGCAGATTGCCGCCCCTACACGAGGACCAACATGCACAAATATCGTACATGGATTGAGGTGAATCTCGATCACATCGCGCACAACGTTGCGGCGATGCGCGCACGCATGCAAGGCGACACTAAGCTGTTGCTGTCGCTGAAGGCCAACGCCTATGGTCACGGCGCGGTGGAGCTTGCGCGCTTTTTGCAAGACAAGTGCGACTATTTCGGTCTTGCGTGCGTGGACGAAGCCGTTGAGCTGCGCCGCGCGGGCATTGCCACGCCCATGCTGTTGCTGGGCTACACTGCGTCGGCGCAATATGCCGAAGCCATTGCAGATGACCTCACGCTGACGATTTATACCCTGGAGCAGGCGCAGGAGCTCTCGCGCGCTGCACAAGCGCTCGGCAAAACCGCCACGGTGCACATCGCGGTGGACACCGGCATGAGCCGTTTGGGCTTTGCGGACAACGCGCAGTCGCTTGAGGACGTCGCGCAGATCACCACGCTGCCAAACCTGCATGTGGAGGGCTTGTTCACCCACTTTGCCTGTGCGGACGACGTGGACAAAGCCGAAACCACGCACACGCAATATCGCCGGTTCGACGCAGTTGCGGCAACGCTTGCGCAAATTCCCATCAAGCATGCCTGCAACAGCGCGGCGCTCATTGACTTCGACCAACACTACAACATGGTGCGCGCCGGGATTGCGCTGTATGGTCTTTATCCCACGGTGCATGGGCTGCATCCCAGCGATGAGGTGGATAAATCTGCGCTGCCGCTGCGCCCCGCCATGGCATGGAAAACGCGCGTGAGCCACGTGAAAACCGTGCCCGCAGGCACCGGCGTCAGCTATGGTCACACCTTCGTGACCACCCGCGAAACCCGCGTGGCCACGCTGCCGGTGGGCTACGCCGATGGCTACCCGCGCGCGCTGAGCAACACCGGGCACGTGATGATTGCCGGGCAGCCTGCGCCGATCCTCGGGCGGGTGTGCATGGATCAATGCATGGTGGACGTCACGGACATCCCCGGCGTGACGGCAGGGGACGAAGTCGTGCTGGTGGGCGAAGGCATCACCATGGAACAACTCGCCGACTGGTGCGGCACGATTAACTACGAAGCCTGCTGCCGCGTCAGCGCACGCGTGCAACGTCTGTATGGGTGAGGTGAGGCGCGAAGCTTTGCCACTTTTTTGAAAAAAAGTGGCGCAAAAAACTTTAACCCGCTTCGCGGTGGGATTTTGATGGGTTGCGGTTGACGCGAGGACGCGCGTGTAGGGGCGACAACCTGCCGCCCGGGAGTTTGATAGCGACCGAGCCCCACCGCAGGGGTGGCACAATATCTAGTGGCGTGAGGGCACTTTGGCCAAATTTCTTTCTGTATTTTGTGCGCTTTGCCTATTGACAAAGGCTGCCACAAAGTGTTATAATACTAAAGCTAAAGTACAATGTTGGAGGAGTGGGCGCGTGAAAGTAATCAAGCGGGACGGCACTTCGGTGACCTTTAACCGCAGCAAAATCATTCTGGCGATGCAAAAAGCCAACACGGCAGTGGAGCCCGGACATCAAGCGACGGATGAGCAAATTGAAGGCATCGTGCGTGGCATTGAACGCCGCACGCGCGAGCGTATTCTGGTGGAAGACATCCAGGACATCGTGGAGCAAGCGCTGATGGAACTGGGCAAGTTTGCCCTGGCGAAAGCCTACATCATTTATCGTTACACCCGCGCGCTGGTTCGGCAAGCGAACACGACGGACGAGTCTATTTTGTCGCTGATTCGCCAGCAAAACCGCGACATCATGGACGAGAACTCCAACAAAAATGCATCCACGGCGGCCACGCAGCGCGACTTGATCGCGGGCGAGGTGTCGCGTGACATCACGCGCCGCCTGCTGCTGCCCGACCACATCTCCCAAGCGCACGACGAAGGCGCGATTCATTTTCACGACACCGATTACTTCCTGCAACCCATCTTCAACTGTTGCCTGATTAACATCGGCGACATGCTCGACAACGGCACGGTGATGAACGGCAAGCTCATCGAAAGCCCGCGTTCGTTCCAAGTGGCCTGCACCGTGATGACGCAGATTATCGCAAGCGTCGCGTCGAATCAATACGGCGGCCAAAGCGTGGATGTGACCCATCTGGGCAAGTTTTTGCGCCGCAGCCGAACGAAAATCGCCAAACAGGTGGAGGAAGATTGCGGCGTGAGCATTTCTCCGCAAGCCAAAGACAAACTGGTGAACACCCTGCTGCAAAACGAGCTGAAAAGCGGCGTGCAAACCATCCAATA
Source organism: Oscillospiraceae bacterium (assembly GCA_009786735.1). Classification (GTDB taxonomy): domain Bacteria; phylum Bacillota; class Clostridia; order Oscillospirales; family Acutalibacteraceae; genus WRMQ01. The sequence continues at coordinate 2,303 of WQRM01000009.1, forward strand.
TCAAATCAACACGCTGATGACGACCAACGGGCAGTCGCCGTTCGTCACGCTGTTCATGCACTTGCGTGAGGACGATGAGTATGTGCAAGAAAATGCGCTGATCATCGAAGAAATTCTCAAGCAGCGCATCCAGGGCATCAAAAACGAGAAGGGCGTGTATGTCACCCCGGCGTTCCCGAAGCTCATTTATGTGCTTGAGGACCACAACAGCCTGCAAGGCGGGCAGTTTGACTACCTGACAAAACTCGCGGTGCAGTGTAGCGCCAAGCGCCTGTATCCCGACTACATATCCGCCAAGCGCATGCGCGAGAACTACGAAGGCAACGTGTTCAGCTGCATGGGCTGCCGCAGCTTCCTCAACCCATGGAAAGACGCGGACGGCAACTACAAATTTGAGGGGCGCTTCAACCAAGGCGTGGTGAGCCTGAACCTGCCGCAAATCGGTCTGCTTTGCCAAGGCGACGACAACGCCTTTTGGCAGCTGCTGGACGAACGCTTGGAGCTTTGCTTTGAGGCGCTGATGGAACGCCACAAGGCGCTCAAGGGCACCAAGAGCGATGTGTCGCCGGTGCACTGGCAGTACGGCGCGATTGCGCGGCTGGCAAAAGGCGAACTGATTGACGACTACCTCGTTGGCGGCTATAGCACCATCAGCCTCGGCTACATCGGACTGTATGAAGTGACCAAGCTCATGCGCGGCGTGAGCCACACCGACCCCGCGGGGCTCGACTTCGCCCTGCAAGTGATGAACCGCCTGCGCGCCGCCGCCGACAAGTGGAAGCAGCAAACCTCCATCGGCTTCGGGCTTTATGGCACACCCGCCGAAAGCCTGTGCTATCGCTTTGCCCGCATTGATGCCGAGCGCTTCGGCCAAGTTGCGGACATCACCGACAAAGGCTACTACACCAACTCCTACCACGTTGACGTGCGCGAGCCGATTGACGCCTTCGCCAAGTTCAACTTTGAGTCGCAGTTCCAAACCATCAGCAGCTCCGGCGCGATTAGCTATGTGGAAATCCCCAACATGCGCCACAACCTTGAGGCGCTTGAGGACATCGTGCGCTTCATCTACGACAACATCCAGTACGCCGAGTTCAACACCAAAAGCGACTACTGCCACCAGTGCGGCTTCGACGGCGAAATCACCGTGGACGACGACTTCGCCTGGCAATGCCCGCAATGCGGCAACAAAGATCGCCAACAGATGAACGTCACCCGCCGCACCTGCGGCTACCTGGGCGAAAACTTCTGGAACGTCGGCAAAACCCGCGAGATCAAGGATCGCGTGTTGCATTTATAAGCGCGAAGTGTTCTTTTTTTGCAAAAAAAGAACCAAAAAAACCGATGCGCTTCGCGGTGAACGACTATAATAAAATGAAACCCCGACTTACTGCCACGCAGAAAGTTGGGGTTTTGTTTGATTTGCAGGTGTTGCCGCGAAGCGGGGGGCCCCCCGCAGGGGGAACATCGCCCAAGCAGTGCTTCATATAGTGTAGGAGAAGCGTGAAGGGAGGGTTTGCGATGTCACTGCCTATTTTGCCCATCGCGGTGACCCTGCTGGGGTTGCTGGCGGGCGCGGCGATGTTTGTGCTGGCAGGAAAATCTGCCGAAGAAGAGCGCTGAGTCTGCACATACTAACACAAGAACACAATGAGGAGAATCACATGAGTTTTTCGGGCATTTGCGATTTTAGCTTGCAACAGGCGTGCAGCCTTGGCTTTGCGTGGGACGGCGAAATCTACAACATGGGCGAAAGCGCGGTGCTCGCAGGCTTTGCGCAGCACGGCGCGGACTTCGTGCAGCAACTGCGCGGCGCGTTCGCCATCGCGTGGTGGGACGGCGAGCAGCTGCACCTCATCCGTGACCACGCCGGTGCAAAGTCGCTGTTCTATCACCTGCAGGACGGCAAACTGGCGTTTGCCTCGGCACTGCGCGATCTGCCAGCCAAGCTTGAGATTGATAACAGCAGCCTGCGCAACATCTTTGGGCTGGGTCCCGCCAAGCCGCCCAACAGCGGCGTGTTCGCTGGCGTGCGCGAGGTGCTGCCCGGGCAGATGGTCAGCTTTGGACGCGATGGTCTGCGCGAGCACACGTGGTGGAAGCTGGAAAGCCGCCCGCACGAGGATGACTATCCCACAACCGTCAAGCGCGTGCGCGAGTTGGTGACTGCCGCAATTGAAGAACAACTCGACGGCAACGTCTGCAGCCTGCTTTCCGGCGGGATTGACAGCAGCATTGTCACGGCGGTGGCAGCGAATAAGCTCGGCGGACTGCGCACCTTCTCGTTTGACTTTGCGGGCAACGACGAGCACTTCGCCGCCAACGCCTTCCAGCCGGAGCGCGACCGCCCCTTCGTGGAGCGCATGCTGGCGCTATATCCGCTTACGCACACCTACCTGCAATGCGACAAGGCGGATTTGTTCAACCTGCTGCCCGATGCCATGCACGCGCGTGGTTTGCCCGGCATGGGTGACATTGATGCATCGCTGCTGTATTTCGCTGGCGAAGTTGCCAAGCACAGCGCCGTTGCCCTCACCGGCGAGTGCGCGGACGAAGTGTTTGGCGGCTACCCGTGGTTTGTGCGCGATGAGCTGCTGCATGCGGAGACCTTCCCGTGGTCGCGCAACCTGCAGGCGCGCACGGCATTGCTTGACCCGGACGTTGCCGACTCGCTCAACCTGCAGGCGCATGCGCAAGCCTGCTATGAAGAAAGCCTCGCGCAAGTGCCGCGGCTTGCGGGCGAAGCCCCCGATGACGCGCGCCGCCGCGAGGTCACTTGGTTGACGCAGCGGTGGTTCATGCAAACGCTGCTTAGCCGCATGGAAGGCATGGGCGGTGCGGTGGGCTTGCGCGGGCGCGTGCCCTTTGCCGACCGCCGCGTGATGGAGTATCTGTGGAATGTGCCGTGGGCGATGAAGAACCACAACGGCGTGGTGAAGGGTCTGCTGCGTGATGCATTTGCGGATTTGCTGCCAGCCGAGCTGTTGCAGCGCAAGAAAAGCCCCTTCCCCAAGACCTACCATCCCGGCTACACCAAGCTGCTGCAAGATAAATTGCTCGAAATTGTGCACGACAGCGCATCGCCGCTCGCCCCCCTGCTGAACAAGCAGGCGGTGTTGCAGGCATGCAAAAACCCGCCATCAACCACCGAACCGTGGTTCGGGCAGCTCATGGCGGGACCGCAAATGCTCGCGTATCTTATTCAGGTAGATCATTTTCTGCGTAGTCATTGACCGCAGGGGCTTGCGCCGCTAAACTCTCCAGCATATCCTGCCGTTGCACGTCGGTGCTGTAGTAAGAAAGCAGGTGCACGCTGCCGTCGGCAAGCGCGCGCACCATGGAGACCACGATGTCGCCGCTGTAGCCTTGCGTTGGTCCGCCGGCGAAGAACACGGGGTGCGGCAACTGGAAGCGCACATGTTCGTAGTTCGCCGCGAAGAACATGCCCGCCAAGCCGTGCCAGTGCCCGCTAAGCTGCATGTTCACACCCAGGCGAGTGAACTCGTCGAAGAATTGCGCCTTGGTATCATCACATTCTTGGTCAATGGTGGGGATGTGCACCACAGCGAAGTGCAGCAGTTCGTCGCCGGGCTCAAGGCTCGCCAGCCAGTTGAGCTGCTGTTGCAGATATGCCGGGTTTTCGCTGTTGAGCGAACCGCGCGTGAAGGGCTCGTGGCTGGTGCGTTGAATGGGCCAATCGTCGGCGGAGTCAATGACCGTGAATAGCACATCGCCGCGCCGCACTTGCGTATACAAGCGATTGAGATTGAGCGCCGAAACCAGCATGTCGGCATAATTACCGCTGGTTTCGTGGTTGCCTCGTGCGAAAATCGCGGGCACAACGCTGCCGGTGGCCTGCGCGCCTGCCCAAATGACATGGCGCACAATGTCTTCCACGCTGTGCAAACCGCTTGCGAAATCACCGATCATAACGAACACATCCGGCTCGGGCATGTTGGCGGCAGCGGCAATCATGTCTTCGGGCTGGTTGTGCCAATCGCTGGCAATGAGAATATTGAGCTCACCATACACGACATCACGAAACGTGAACGAGTCGCCTTGGAGGGTTGCGCCGAAATCCGCGAAACCAGCCTCCCGCGAAAGCACCTCGCGCGCAACGATGTGATAGCTGCTGCCGCGCAATTGCTCGTGCGGCACCACAAAGTTGTGGATGCGCCCCACCTGCATGCGCCCAGCAATGGCGTGCGGCTGCACGTCATCGCCGACGTGCAAATACGCCACACTGGGGCGGTTTGTTGCCACCACCACATGGTAGTAACCCTCGCCGCCGTCGATGACCAAGGGGTTGGTGCTAAAGGCGAACTCGCCGCGCAAATGCGGCAGCACAAAGGGCAACGCAAGGGCTACCGTTAGCACAAGCGCCACCACGATGCGTGCGGGCTTTTTGAACGCGGGGAAGATGATAAACACAAACGGCAGCCCAATGCAAAGCAGCAGCAGCAGGAAGTAAGGCTGCAGGTGAAACCAGCCGGACCGGAAGCCGTCTAGGCTAGGCCCGCTGTCTAGGCTGAACGCCAGCACCACGCAGTAAACAAAACACACGCCCGCCAGCACACACGCCACGGTGTGGATGATGGACACGGGCTTTTTTTCTTTGATGCGTGCAGGCAGCAGCATGAACGCAAACAGCAGCGCCACACAAGTGCCGAGAATGGCGAACATCATGGGAATGAACGCGGCGAAATACAGCTCGGCTATCCAGCCGTAGGCCCAGCTTGCGCTGCGCAGCAGGAAAAACGCGGTCACAGCCAGCGCGAAGAACACAAAGCTACCCACGCGCGTGTGGAATGCCGATGCAATGCGTTTGAAGAATGTTTTCATGGTTGACCTCCTAAGTTGGGTGAATTTTATGTGTTTTTCGATTATCACCGCGAAGCGCGCCTGCGGCGAGCATGTCGCTTCGCTGTGTCCTATTCCAGTCGCATAAATTTTCCAGCCCGAAGCCCCCCCTGTCACTGCGGTGACATCCCCCTCTAACGTCCACCCCACAAATGCAAGCATTTGCGGGGACCCCGGAGAAGGGAGACTGGGGCTTGCTTTTTTTACTCGTCATTAGGTATCACCGCGAAGCGGGGGGCTCCACCGCAGGTGGTTTTTCAAAAAAAGAACAGCCTTGCGGCACAACGTAGCACACTGCCTTTTCGCGCAGGGTGAAGGTCACGTCTGTGCCCATGCGTGCCTCGCCGTCGATGTTGACCACGGCGGGGCGGGTGGTTTGCACGCGCATGACTTTGCCGCGGGTGAGCTTGGCAAAGGGCCAGCCGGGGTCGCCGAAGTGTTCGCCGCGTTTGTAGGCGTTGATGTTCATGATCATCCACAGGCGGCTTTTTTCGCGCGCCACGGTCACGCAATCCATCAAACCGTCGTCGGGCATGGCGGTGGGACATGGTTGAAATCCGCCGCCATAGAACCTGCAGTTGCCGCCAATGGCAAACATGAAGTCGCCTGTTACCGGCTCGCCGTCGTCAACGGTCACGGTGAAGCGATTGAACAGCTTGCCCGGCAGGCAGTATAATATCGCCAGCAGATAGGCCGCTTTGCCGGTGATCAGCGGCAGTTTTTTCAGCTGCGTTTGTTTGTCGTTGACCTCGGCGTCAAAGCCCATGCTCACCAGGTTCACGCTCACGTCTTCGCCGCTTTCAATTGCGTCAATCCAGTGCGGTGTGCCGTTGATGTGCAGCGAAATGTCGCGCAGCAGCTCTTTTTCGCCAAACAGCCGCACGAAGTCGTTGCCCGAGCCATAGGGAACCAAGGCAATCTGCACGTTGCGGTGACCATATGTGGCATTGACCGCGCAATACAGCGTGCCGTCACCACCGCAGGCGTAGATGCGCACCGGGTCGCCGCTTTCGGCAGCATCACGCATGAACTGCACCATGCCGTCACGGTTAAACTCGGCGTAAATCTCGGGCTCAATGCCCGCCTGCGCGCAGGCATCGCGAATCCCCTGCATCACCAGTGCGGGGTCAGTTTTTTTGCCGGAACATGGGTTGATGACGAACAAGTGGCGCATGGTTTGTCCTCCCTTTCTTGTTCTTTTTTTGCAAAAAAAGAACCAAAAAAACCTATGCCGCTTCGCGGGGGATTTTTATGCGTTGCGTGTGTAGGGGCGGCAATCTGCCGCCCGTGATCTTGATGGCGTTTGAACAGAACACAGCAAAGCAACGCATCCTCTCAATCCACTAAGCACTATTTAAAGTACATAAACGCGTTACATTTCATCATGCCGTTGTAGAGCTTGCGGCGCGCGTCGGCACGGCGACCAAACAGCGGCTCGAATTGCTCGCAGGACGAAATCATCGTGTAGCTAAAGCCGCGCTTTTGCGCAAACACACTGCCCAGCTGCGTGATGAGCTGCTCCGCCTGTGCAACATCGCCCAAGCGCTCGCCATACGGCGGGTTGGTGATGACCGTGCCGCGCTCGGTGTGTGCGGCGAACTTGGTCACATCGCCCTGCGCAAAGTCCATGCAATCCGCAACACCTGCGCGCTTGGCGTTTTCACGCGCAAGGTCAAGCATCGCCGGATCAAGATCCGTGCCGTGTGCAGCGAACTGCTCCGCCGGTTTCACCAGCGACTTCGCACGGTCACGCTCTTGCTGCCAGATTTCACGCGGCAGTTGCGCCCAACGTTCCGCCGCAAACGGACGATTCACGCCCGGCGCGATGTTCGCGGCCATCAGCGCGCCCTCAATGAGGATCGTGCCGCTGCCACACATGGGGTCATACAACGTGTGATACGGTCGCAGGCGCGAGATGCTGCACAGCGCCGCGGCAAGGGTTTCTTTCAGCGGTGCGCCACCGGCTTGCAGGCGATAGCCACGCTTGTGTAAGCCAGTGCCAGATGTATCCAACGTGAGTAACACATTGTCTTTTTGCAGCGCGAACTGGATTTGATGCACCGCGCCGGTTTCCACCAGCAGCACCTGACCATACACCTGTTTGAGCCGCATCACCACCGCTTTTTTGATGATCGACTGCAGGTCGCTGGTGCTGAACAGCGCGCTGTTGATGCTGTAGCCCTTCACGGGGAATGCATCGCGCACGTCGAGCCATTGCTCCCACGGCAGGGCTTTGGTGGCATCGAAGAGCTCGTCGAATGTCGTGGCGTTGAAACGCCCAACCACCACCTGCACACGCTCGGCAAAGCGGCTGCAGATGTTTGCACGCGCGAGAATGTTTTCGTCACCCGAGAAGAACACGCGACCATTTTCGGCGGCAACATCGTCCGCGCCGAGTTCGCGCAGCTCAGCAGCGATGAGACCCTCCAGCCCCAGCAAACATGGTATAACCATTGAAATTTTCATATAAGTCCTTTGTGTGTCGTAAATTGTTGCCATGGACGAAAGTTCAAGCCGCAAGTCGCTTCGCGGGGATATTGATGGGATTAGAATAGAACACAGCGAAGCGACGAAGCCCCACCGCAGGTGGTTTTTTGCAAAAAAAGAACACTTCGCATCGCCCTCGCACCTACGCGTCTTTGATCTCACGCGCCGAGCGTTTGATGTCCACGGTGGCGTAGAGCTTTTTGAACGTGACCATGGCGCGGGCGCGGTTGCCGCAGTGTTTGCACTCGAACTCTGCTGCAAAGCCGCGGCTGGCGAAGCGCCAATCGGTTTGGCGAGCGGCGGGCTTGCCGCAGGCTCGGCAGATGTGATACAGCTGGCGCTGGTCAACGAGCGGCGAGTTGATGTCGCTGATGATGCGCGGCTTGTGCTCGAGCTCGGCGAAGAAATCGCGATCGCATTTGCGCACAAACTGCGGAAAGCTTTTGGGCTCGAAGATCGCGCGGAAGCATGCCGCGGCAAAGCGGCTGTCGTCGGCGGCGCGGTGCATGTCGTAGCCCGCGGTGCCCAAGCCGATGAGCTCGCCGGCTGCTGCCAGGCCAATCTGCTGCGCCTTGGAGGTGTTCATGCGGTGGCGAAAATACTCCTGCAGGTCGGCGTAACGCTGGATGTAAGGCAGGTGCCGCTTGCCGGTGTGGTAGCGCGTGTTGGACATCAGCACGCGGATGTCGCCGTCGCCCCACGACAGCACCACATGCTTGCGCTCACCCAGCCACGCACGGAAGTCCGCGATTGCTTCGTCGAGGCTTGAGCCCGTGGCGAGTTCTTCGCGGCTGATATGGGTGAGTTTTTTGGTGCGCGGCTGCAGGCGTTTGCCGATTTGCGGCTTCACCAGCACCGAAAAGCTGTCGATTTCCTCAAGGTTTTCGTCCAGCATCACCGCGCCGATTTCAATAATTTCGTTGAGAAACCCGCGGATTTTTGGTCCATACACCGAGTTCCACTCCAAATCGAGGATCACATAAACCATTCAACATTCCTTTGCGTATCGTACTGTTCTCTATTATATCATGATTTTGTGCAAAATGCAAGCAATTTTATTGAAATTGCACTTGCATTTGCGCCACCGGCATGCTATAATAAAAAGGACTATGATTTATAAGGAGAATAACGCCATGGACACCCGTTTCGCTATTTCAGATTATCACGACGCACAGCAAGTGACCCGCGAGCTCGACGAGCTGATTAAGAAGCCCCTTTATTCCATCAGCCCGAAACGCCTCAAGCAATACGAAGAAGAATACTACGGGCAAAAGTGCCAAAAATCCAAAGAGATGATCGACGAAGCGCGAGACATCATCCCCGGCGGCGTGCAACATAACTTGGCGTTCAACTACCCATTCCCCCTTGTGTTCACCAAAGCGCAAGGCGCGCATCTCACAGACATCGACGGTAACGAGTACTTAGACTTCCTGCAAGCCGGCGGACCTACCGTGCTGGGCTCGAATCCAGAGTCCGTGCGTGAGCAAGTGTTTGACGTGCTCAATACCTGTGGGCCTTCCACGGGCTTGTTCCACGAGTATGAATACAAGCTGGGCAAGAAAATTGCCGACAGCGTGCCCACGGTGGATAAATTCCGCATGCTCAACTCCGGCAGCGAAGCCTGCATGGCAGCTTGCCGCGCGGCTCGCCTTGCCACCGGCAACAAGAACATCGTCAAAATGGGCGGTGCGTATCACGGCTGGAGCGATGCCCTCGCCTATGGCATTCGCGTGCCCGGCAGCAAGAGCATCTTGGCCGAGGGCGTGCCGAACAAGATGACGAAGTACACCCAAGAGTTCTTCCCCAACGACCTCGACTCCCTTGAGCGTGTGCTGCGCCGCAACAAGCTGCACGGCGGCACGGCTGCGGTGTTCATTGAACCGCTGGGCCCTGAAAGCGGCACGCGTCCGCTTGACAAAGACTTCAACAAGCACGTGGAGCGCCTGTGTCGCAAGTATGGCGCGATGTTCGTGTTTGACGAAGTGGTCACGGGCTTCCGCATTGGCATGGCTGGCGCGCAAGGTTACTTCGGCGTTGAGCCCGACCTGACCATCTTCGGCAAAGCCATCACCGGCGGCTACCCCGGCGCGGGCGGCGTGGGCGGCAAAAACAGCGTGATGCAACACTTCGGCGCAGGGCTTGACAGCGGCAGCGGCAAGAAAATCAAAAAAGCACTCGTGGGCGGCACGATGGCGGCAACGCCCATCAGCTGCGTGGCGGGCTACTATACCCTGGAAGAAATCGACCGCACCAACGCCTGCCAAGTGTCCGGGCAAATGGGCGACTTGCTCACCAAAGGTCTGCAAGACCTGGTGAAGAAATACAACCTGCCCTTCGTGGTGTTCAACCAAGGCAGCATCTGCCACTTGGACAACGCGGGCACGATGCACTACGCCATTGACTGGAGCAAGCCGTGGACGATTCCCACCGTGCTCAAAGAAACCAGCATCCGCAAAAAAGAGATGGAGCACATCGGCGCGGCATACATGGCCGAGGGCATTGTGACTCTCGCCGGCAGCCGACTGTACACCAGCGCGGCCTACACCCCCGAGCTCGTGCAAGATGCACTGAACCGCTTTGAGCGCGTGTTCAAGGAGTGTGTGCAGCTGTAACCCATTGTAGGGGACGCGCCCCTGCGCGTTCCGGCGTTTTCATCAAAGCCCGCGTGTAGGGGCGGCAACCTGCCGCCCATAATGCTTTATGACACGCGGGAGATTTCGGGCGGATTCACATCCGCCCCTACATGTTGACGCGAGGAATAATCGTTATGGAAGCAAACACAAATTTGGCATGGGGTCCTGAATTCACCAAGATGACTGCGGCGGAAAAGGTATCGGTTGAAGAAAGCGAAGCTGCATTTTTGCGCGGTGAGTTCTATCGTGCCGAGGAATTATAACAAAGGAGAAACCCATGCAAAGATTCATTTCGTTCATCATGGCAGGCGTCATGTTCCTGTCGAGCTTTGTGTTTCTGCCGGGCTTCATGCTGCGCGGCGGGCGTGTGGGGCGCGTGACGCTTGTGCTGGAAACCCAACAGGTTGAACTCGGCGCGCAAACCATCGGCGGCACACTGCACAATGGCAGGTTCACGCCGTTGTTTAGAAATTGGGGTGGGATGTACAGCCTTCAAGCTTGGGACGGTGACCGTTGGGTATCTGCAGGCAATACTTGCATTGTGGGCACTGACGATGTTGTGTTGCTCCTTCCTCCCATGCGTGCGCGGTCGTTCAGCTTTGACTTGACAGCGTTGGACTGTGATCCAATCTACATCGGCGGTGAATACATTCCTTGCTGCGTGCCGCTTTCCCCCGGTCTCCATCGCATTAGAACAGCTACTTCGCCGCGTGCCTATGCGGAGTTTTACATCGTGTAATCACCCCCTGTCGCTCACGCGACATCCCCCTCTGAAGTGGGGGGACATTCTCACCCCCAGCAGACGGTTGGCGAGTCCCTCTCTTTAGAGGGGGAAAGTGCCGTTAGGCACAGGGGGTGCTATTATGAGGAGAATCACATGGACATTCAACAAGCCAAACTGGCCGTCATCGCCGCAGGCAAACGCCTGGTGGACTGCGGCCTCATCGCCCGCACATGGGGCAACGTGAGCGCTCGCGTGAGCGACACGCAGTTCGTCGTCACGCCGTCCGGCAAGGCATATGACAGCCTCACGCCCGACGACATCGTGCTGGTGAACATCGACGTCATGACCTACGAGGGCAGCGTAAAGCCCTCCAGCGAAAAGGCAGTGCACGCCAAAGCCTATCAGCTGCGGCCGGAAGTCGGCTTCGTCATCCACACGCACCAATATTATGCCTCCATCGTGTCGGCCATGGGTCAACCCGTGCAGGTTGACGCACAGTGGCGCGATGTGCTCGGCGACAGCATTCCCATGGCGGCTTATGGTCTGCCCGGCACCAGCAAGCTCACCAACGGCGTGACGGACGCACTTAGCGGCAGCCCGCAGTCGAAAGCCGTGATTCTCAAGCACCACGGCACCATCTGCGTGGGCACCGACGAAGAAGACACCTTCAAGGTGGCAGATGTGCTCGACCAGCAGTGCCGTGCCTTTCTGCTAGCGAACGGCGTGGAAGACCTGCCCGCGCAAACCGAGCCCAGCGTCGCCACCGAACAAGCCGACGGCACGGTCGTCATCCACAGCAAGACCCCCGCGATTTTGCAGGTCTCGCAAACCGGCGACAAGGTGTTGCCCTACCTCGACGACTTCGCGCAAATCGCAGGCGTCAAGCTAACCACCAAGCTCGGCAAACGCAGCGCCGTGCTCGTCCCCGGCGAAGGCGCGCTGTGCTACGGCTCAAGCCTCGACGAAGCCCAAGCCGTTGAAACCGTCGTAGACAAAAACTGCGCCACCGCCATCGCCGCGCAAAAATTCAGCAACGTCAAACCCCTCGGTTGGCTCGACAGCACCCTCATGCGCGTCATCTACGTCCAAAAATACAGCAAGAAGAAGTAGCACCTGCGGGCGCGTAAGATGCGCTCGCCGCGCGGGCGTTCTTTTTCTTGAAAGAAAAAGAACCAAAAAGAACTTTAGACTATGATGAAACCCCACCCTCTGCGTGCCAGTGAGTGGGGTTATTTCTATAATTTGCTTCGCGCGTAGCGCGGTTAGGTTTTTTTGGTTCTTTTTTTGCAAAAAAAGAACACTTCGCGCCTACACTACTTACCAGCAACTACGTCTTTGAGGGCTTTGCCGGCTTTGAACACGGGCACTTTGGTGGCGGGGGAGATGAGCTCGGCGCCGGTTTGGGGATTGCGCACTTTTTTCTCGGCGCGTTCGCGCACTTCAAACGAGCCAAAGCCCACAAATTGCACTTTTTCGCCTTTCACCAGTGCGTCGGTGATTGCGCCAACCACGGCGGCCACGGCTTTTTCGGCGGCTTTCTTTTCAATGCCTTCGCGCTCGGCCACCATGGCGATAAATTCGTTCTTGTTCATGTGTAAGTTCTCCTTTTTGTTGAAAAAAATTTTGGTAAGTTGAAGGGTCTGGTGCGATTTATGTTAAGTTAGCGACGATGCCGCTAAACTCATTTTCGGTTTGCGCAAAGGTTGCGATATACGCATCACAGGCTTGGTGCAGCGCAGTCTCGGCTTGGTGCAATTGCTCGGCTTGCGCAAGCATGTCCGCGGCTTGGGCCGCGAGAGCAGGGGAGTCTACACCCGCCTTTTCGGCGCGCCGCAGGATTTTCTCTGCGCGCATTTGCGGCGGCAGCTCATGGGGGATGCTCGCCATGGCTTGCGCGGTGCTGGCTTGTCCTTTTTTGCTGCGCTTAACCGCGTCCCAGTTCGCCAGAGCATCGTCGGCGCTTTGGGCGTTCACGTTGCCGAACACATGCGGGTGGCGCTCAATGAGCTTGCGGCAGATGCCGTCAGTCACGTCGTCCCAACTGAAGGCTTCGCGCTCGGCGGCAATTTGCACATGCAGTGCCACCTGCAGCAGCACGTCGCCCAGTTCTTCGCACAGCAATGTGTCGTCACGTTTGTTGATGCCCTCAATGGCTTCGTAGGTTTCCTCCACAAAGTTGTGGCGGATGCTCTCGTGCGTCTGCGCGGCATCCCAGGGGCAGCCGTCAGGCGCGCGCAGGATGGCCACGATGCGGCGCAAATCGTCGGCGGAATAAACCGCCCGTTGCAGCAAGTCTGCATGCTTCATTTTGTCACCTCTACTATTTTACCCTATCAGACCGAATTTTGCAAGCCTTTTTGCAACTTTTTTTCCGCCAGGCAGCATTTCGATGTCTTCGCGGGCAAGAGCCTTGGTGAAAATCATCGAAATTGCATAAATTAACGCGCCTGCGCCCGTCGCCAGCCCCACTTGCAGCAGCAAGCTGATGCGCGGGTCGGGTCCGATCTGCGGCAAAAAGCGTGCGGCAAGGCTGTTGACAAGCCACGCAGCGGCGGCACAAAGCGCTCCACAGAACAACGGCTTCACCAGCAACTGGTTCACGCGCAGCTTAGTTTTGGTGATGCGCACGAGGTAGGTGAGGTTAATCGCCACCAGCACCGCAAAGAACAGCACCGTGGCAATCGCAGCGCCCATGATGTTGATGTGCGGCTGGCTGACGAGCACGTAGTTCATCGCGATTTTCACCACCATGCCCACAATCAGCGACTTCACCGGCACGTCCGTGCGACCAATGCCCTGCAGGATTGCCACAATCGGCGTGCTGACTGCCATGAGCGCGGTGAACGCACCAAAGACCATCAGCAGCGGGGCGGCGTGTTGCGCCATGCCGGGGATGCCGCCGTAAAGCAGCGTGAGGATGGGGTAGGCGAGCACGGCCATGCCGAAGCCCGCAGGCAGCGCGATAATCATCGCCATGCGAATGACCGTGTTGACGGTGCGGTGGATGGTTGCGCTGTCTTTTTGCTCCCAAGCTGCAGCAATCACCGGCAGCGACGAAATGCCCAGCGCCGCCACCACCGTGGGAATCAACGTGCGAAACGTCATGGCAATGCTATAGACGCCCCAGATGTAGCTCACTTGATTGTCTGGCAGAATGCCGCGCATCTCGAACACCGCGCCATAGATATCGTGGATGACCTCGGGATGGACTTCAAGGGCGGTGTGCAGCAGACGTTGCACATTGATGGCATCGATGAAGTTCGTTAGGTTGAGAATCGACGCGCTGATGACCATCGGCACGCTCATCACCAGCATCTCACGTGCAAGCTTGCGTTTGGGTTGTGCGGGAGGAGAGAGTGTGAGTTGTTCCTGCGTGATGCCGTCGCCACGCATGCGATGGCGCAGCCAAAGATACACAAAGCCCAACACCGAGCCGATGGTGATGCCCATGATCGCCGCCGCCGCTGCCCAGGGATACATGAGGCTGTAGGCTTCGTCCAGCGAGCCAACCGCCTGCCCAAACGCGGTGCCGTAGCGCGCAAATTCATGGCGACCATAGCGCATCACCAAAATTGCCAGCAGCAGACCAACGCCCAGTTTGCACACCGCTTCAATCACCTGCGAGGTGGCGGTGGGCACCATGTTGCGCAAGCCTTCGTAGTATCCGCGGTAGGCGCTCATGGCGCACACAAACAACACCGTGGGCGCAATGGCGAAAATCGCAGGCAGCGAAAGCAGCCCACCGGCGGTGATGAGGGCGTAAGGGTACGCCAGAGCGGCAATCACCAGCGTGCCGGTGATGCCCATGGCCAAAAACAGCCGTTTTGCCACGCGGTGGATCGCACGCACGTCGCGATAGAGCCCTGTGCTCACCCGCTGCGCCACCATGCGGCTGACCGCAATGGGCAGCCCGGTGATGGCGATGGCGAAAATCGGCAGATAAATCTCATGCGCCGAGGCAAAGTAGCCCATGCCAACTTCTTCGATGATGTTGGCGAGGGGGACTTTATAGAACAGCCCGATGAGCTTCACCAGTGCCACGGAAATCGTGAGCACCACGGCGCCGCCGAGCATAGTTTGTTGATCGTTTGCGCCAAGTTTGCGCTTCAAATGGGCGTTCCTCCTTGTGTTGTTGCACTTTCCCTCGTGTAGGGGCCGCTTCATTTTGCTGCGTGAAAACCTCTCGGGCGGCTAATAGCCGCCCCTA
>WQRM01000010.1 GCA_009786735.1 Oscillospiraceae bacterium
GGCTTCATCGACGCGGGCAGCGGCGGCGGCATCTGCTTTGGGCTCAGCGACAGCATCGAAAACGCCGAAGTGGGCGACGAACGTGTGGTGAGCCCGCGGCGCTACCATCAAATCACCGAGAGCAAAAACGGCGCAGGGGCTGTGCCCATCAAAACCGAGCAGGGCTGGCTGCACATCGCCCACGGCGTGCGCAACACGGCGGCCGGGCTGCGCTATGTGCTGTATGTCATCATGACTGACCTCAACGAGCCTTGGCGCGTGACCCACGAGCCCAGCGGCTTTTTCATCGCGCCGCAGGGAGATGAACGCGTGGGCGACGTGAGCAACGTGGTGTTCTGCAACGGTGCTGCCCTCGACGACGACGGCAACTTGGCGATTTACTACGCCAGCAGCGACACCCGCCTGCACGTGGCAACCACGACCCTTGAGCGGCTCATTGACTACACCATCAACACCCCGCGTGACCCTGGTCGCAGCCCCGATTGCGTCAAGCAGCGCAAGGCGTTGATCTCGCGCAACGAGGCGTATCTGGAGTGCCAGCGCTGGCTGGAGAACGTATCCGCCGCAAGCCGTTGGCGCGCAGAGCTAGAGGAAATCGCGGGCGATGAACCCCGCCGCACCGACGCGTTCTACCGCGACTTGGCGTTCGGCACGGGCGGTCTGCGCGCGGAAATCGGCGCAGGCAGCAACCGCATGAACCACTTCACCGTTGGTCGCGCCACGCAGGGGCTGGCGAATTATATCAAGCAGGCGCACGCCGGTGAGCAGCTGCGTGCCGTCATCGCCTACGACACACGCCATTGCTCGCAGGAGTTTGCGCAACATGCCGCGCAGGTGCTGCAGGGCAACGGTTTTGCCGTGTATCTGTTCGCGCAGCCGCGCCCCACACCGATGTTGAGCTTCGCGGTGCGCCATTTTGGTGCGCAAACGGGCATCGTCATCACCGCAAGCCACAACCCGCGCGAGTACAACGGCTTCAAGGCCTATAATTCGACCGGCGGGCAGCTCACCGATGCCGCAGCGGGCGAAGTGCTGCGCGAAATGAATGCCTTAGACTACTTTGCGCCGATGGCGATGGGTCAAGGCGAATTGCACACGCTGGATGAAAGCTTCGACGAAATTTACTACGCCGCGGCGGAGCAGTTCCTGCAAAAACCTGCGGATGGCGACAGCCTCAAGCTGTTGTATACGCCGCTGCATGGCACGGGTCTCGTGCCGGTGACTGGGCTGCTCAAGCGGCTCGGCTATGGCAACGTGGACGTTGTGCCCAGCCAGCAATATCAAGACGAAGCCTGCACGTTCCCCACGGTGGCAAAGCCGAATCCCGAGGACAAGTGCGTGTTTGAGCCAGCGATGGAAATCGCCAAAACCACCCGCCCGGACGTGATTTTCGCCACCGACCCGGACGCTGACAGAATTGGCGTTCTCGTGCAAAACGGCGATGACTACGAGGTGCTCAGCGGCAACCAAACCGGCGCGTTGCTGGTGGATTACGTGCTGGCGCGCGGCGAGCTGCCTGCGCATCCCGGCGTGGTGAGCACGATTGTCACCGGCACTCTCGCCGAGCGCATTTGCCGCGCAAACGGCGTGCCGATGGCGCATGTGCTGACGGGCTTCAAGTATATCGGCGAGGTGATGGACGAGTGGGAAGCCAACGGCACGCATGATTTCCTGTTCGGCTTTGAGGAGAGCTTCGGCTATCTGCTGGGCGACCACTGCCGCGACAAAGACGGCGTGATTTCGGCAGCACTCGTGGCGGAAATGGCTCTTTTTTACAAGCGACAAGGCAAAAGCCTTTACACCGCACTGCAAGAATTATACGCCAAATACGGCCCAGTGGCGGACCTGTTGTACAACCACGAAGCCAAGGGCGCAGCCGGTGCGGCGCAAATCGGCGCGTGGATGCTGCACATCCGCAAGCATTTCGCCACCTGCCTGCCCGGCGAAACCGTCGTGGCGATGGAGGATTACCAAGCACAGCAAAAACGTGACCTGCACAGCGGCGAGACCACAGCCATCACGCTGCCGAAGAGCAACGTGGTGAAGCTGCATCTGGCCGACGGCAGCTGGCTTGTGCTGCGCCCCAGCGGCACCGAGCCGAAGATCAAGCTGTATATCTGCACCAACGATGCCTTCAAGCCGGGGGATAGCCTAGCGGCAGCCGAGCAGCGCGCGGATGAGATTTTAACCAAAGCGATGGGGCTGTTCCAATAGATGAAAGGGAATAATCATGAGCAAAATAGTTTGTGCGTTGTGCAAAAAAAGCTAATACAAAAAGGACGGAAATCCATAGACCTTATGCTGGAGAGCCAATTCCTCTAAGTCAAAGCAGAAAGACACCTTTCACAAAGCTTAAGAGAAGACTGGGGCTTGACCTTGTACTTTGTCTAAAATGCTATGATAAACTGCGGACAACTAAGAAACAATGTAGTATGTGTGGGAAAGAATCTACGGACCTTCATTACTGGGTTTATGAACTAACAGGAGGCTTAGGTTACTGTAACGAATGTTATGTAAAAACTCACTGCGGTTGTGGTCGTTTCTTAGGGGGAGATAATAACTGCGAGTCTTGTCATTGGCAACCTGGAGACAGTTATTGGGACTAAACGATTATAAAATCGACGGCTGCATCTGGCGGACGGCAGTTGGCTTGTGCTGCGCCCCAGCGGCACCGAGCCAAAGATCAAGCTGTATATCTGCACCAACGATGCCTTCAAGCCGGGGGATAGCCTGGCGGCAGCCGAGCGGCGCGCGGATGAAATTCTGGCGAAAGCGATGCAGATTTTCGCTTGACTTAGCGCGAAAAACCTGCTATAATGAGAGTATCTTGAAGAAAGCGGATGGTGTTAATGATGATGAAACGTGCACTAAGTGTTGCGCTGGCGGTGCTGCTTGGCATGGCGCTGTTTGTGCCTGCAAGCGCAGTGGATTGCAGTTGCGCGCTCGGCTACGCTTGCGAAGAAGTTTACGGCGAGGTGAATGATGAGCCCACCACGCCGCCCGACGAAGCCGATGACAACGATGACTATGTTTTCGGCAGCATTCAGCGTCCGGGCGATAGCGTGCCGCAAATCGTGATGTTGTTTTTATACGACCTGTTTGGTATGATTGTGTCATTTGTGGGCGGATTGTTCACCACGTTTGTGGTTTTTTTGGGCGACTTCCTCGGCGCGATTGTGCAGTTCTTGGGCAGCTTGTTTTTCTTAATTTTGAGCTTCATCTATCGCCTGTTTACGCGGTAAATGCCCCGCAAATGAAAAAAATCCCTCAAACCCCTTGACAACCCTTCGCGCATGTGCTATAATAGTTGCACCTGTGCGGAAGGGTTTTATTTTTTTGCCCAATTCGCAACTCAGGGAGCCAATTATTTTGAGGAGGCGACACCATGCGTGTTAAAATCGTGATGGCTTGTCAGGAGTGCAAGCAACGCAACTACAACAAAATGAAAAACAAAAAGAACACCACTGAGCGGCTGGAACTGCAAAAGTATTGCCGGTTTTGCAAAAAGCACACCGCGCACCGCGAAACGAAGTAAGGAGGGCTATCATGGCGAAAAAAGACAATGAGCAGCTTGAAGCCCAAAAAAAGCTGAAAGCCGCCGAGAAATCTGCCCCGAAAAAAGAGGAAAAAGCCAAAGGCGAGAAGAAAAAACGTCGCCGTGGCTGGTTCAAGCGTTTTCGCGGCGAAACAAAAAAAATCACTTGGCCGGATGCCAAAACCGTAGTGAAATCCACCGGCATTGTTATCGTCACCATTTTTGTGGTGGGGTCAATGGTGTGGGTGATTGACTGGGTGCTGGGCTTCGCGCTGGGGCATACGCTGCAGTTCGCCGCCGGGCGTGAGCTTGGGCAACACGAAGAAGTCATCGACCTGCCGCCGAACGACGCGATTGGTCAAGTGATTGACGCTGAGCCCGAGCAAACCACCGAGGCTGACACGAACGACGATGCCGACGCGAATGACGAATACGCCGACGCGAACGATGACACCAACGATGAATACACCGACGAAAACGACGACACCACAAACGATGAAGAATAGGAGCACAACATGGACGCACGCTGGTATGTGATTCACGTGTACTCCGGCTATGAAAACAAAGTGGCCGCCAACATCGAAAAAGTGGTGGAAAATCGCGGCATGCAAGACCAGGTGCAGGGCGTGAAAATTCCCACCGAAACCGTGATTGAAACCAAAGAAGGCGGCAAAAAACGCGAGGTGGAACGCAAGCTGTTCCCCGGCTACGTGTTTGTGAAAATCGCAACATTCCTTGACGACCACGACCAGCCCAAAATCACCGACGAGTGTTGGTGGGCGGTGCGCAACATCCGCGGGGTGACCGGCTTTGTTGGGCCAGATAACCGCCCTGCACCGCTTGAAGAAGAAAAAGTGGCCGAAATGGGCGTGGAACAACGCCGCGTGGAAATCAACTACAAAGCGGGCGATGAAGTCAACATCACTCACCCGAACTTTGAGGGATTCACCGGTCGCGTGGAAAGCATCAACGAAGAACAGGGCACGGTCAAAGTGGCCATCACTGCGCTGTTTGGCAAAGAAACTGTTACCGAGCTTGCAATGGACTGGGTCGAAGCCATCGACTAGTTTGTTGCAGTGGGAGAGGTGTGCGCACCTCGCCATTACCACTTTATTATTAGGAGGAATTACCCCATGGCACAAAAAGTTACCGGCTACATCAAGCTGCAAATCCCCGCCGGCAAAGCAACACCGGCACCGCCCGTTGGCCCTGCACTGGGTCAATACGGCGTGAACATTCCCGGGTTCACCAAAGAATTCAACGAGCGCACCAAAAACGACATCGGCATGATTATCCCCGTGGTCATCACGGTGTATGCCGACCGCACGTTTAGTTTTGTGACGAAAACGCCGCCTGCCGCCGTGCTGATTAAAAAAGCCTGCGGGATTGAATCAGGCTCGGGCGTGCCCAACAAAACCAAAGTGGCGACGATCACACAAGAGCAAATTCGCCAAATTGCCGAAACCAAAATGCCCGACCTCAACGCCGCAAGCGTGGAAACTGCCATGAAAATGATCGCAGGCACCGCGCGCAGCATGGGCGTTGTGGTTGCAGACTAACGAAAGGGGAAATATCGATGAAACACGGCAAAAAATACAACGAACTGGCACAAAAAGTTGACCGCACGAAATTGTATGACCCCGACGAGGCGCTGCAATTGGCGATTGATACCGCAAAAGCGAAATTCGACGAAACCGTAGAAGTGCACGTGCGTTTGGGCGTTGACGGTCGTCACGCCGACCAACAAGTGCGCGGCGCAGTCATCCTGCCCAACGGCACAGGACGCAAGGTGCGTGTGGCAGTGTTCGCCAAAGGCGATGATGCCCGTGCCGCTGAAGAAGCCGGCGCAGAAGTCGTGGGCGCGGAAGACCTCGTGGCGCGCATCCAGGGCGAAGGCTTCATGGATTTTGACGTTGCGATTGCACACCCGAGCATGATGGGCTTGGTGGGTCGTTTGGGTAAGGTGCTCGGTCCGCGCGGGCTGATGCCCAGCCCCAAAGCCGGCACGGTGTCCGCGAATGTGGCACTGGCAGTTGAAGAAGCCAAAGCCGGTAAGATCGAATATCGTTTGGACAAAACCAACATCGTTCACTGCCCCATCGGCAAGGCGTCGTTCGGGCAAGAGAAGCTGCAACAAAACTTTGACGCGCTGCTGGACGCACTGGTGAAAGCCAAGCCAGCCGCCGCCAAAGGGCAGTATATCCGCAGCTGCACGGTGGCTGCCACCATGGGTCCCGGCGTGCGGATTAACCCCGCAAAAGTCGGCGCTGTGGCGTAAGAAAACATGAGATGAGCCTGCCTTCGGGCGGGCTTTTTTGGTAGACCACCCCCTCCACCGTTTTTTCGCGAGCCAAGGTGTTGCTGTGCGACACCTTGGCTACACATACACAATTCATTAAGCCTTCCCCCGCGAAGCGACTAAAGTTTTTTGTGCTACTTTTTTTCAAAAAAGTAGCGAGAAGGAGAAACCATGCACAACGTATTCATCGACGGCCGCAGCGGCACAACCGGGCTGCGCATCGAACAGCGCCTGCAAAACCGGCGGGACATCAACCTGCTGGTGTTGCCCGAGCACATGCGACGCGACCACGACGCGCGCGTGGAGATGCATAACCGTGCTGACGTTTCGTTCCTGTGCTTGCCGGACGCGGCGGCGGTTGAGATCGCGGCGCAGGTTCGACCCGAAACGGTGATCATCGATGCATCCACCGCGCACCGCATTGCGCCCGGCTGGGCGTATGGCATGCCCGAACTGGGCGCGGATTACCGCAAGGCGATACAAACCGGCAAGCGCATCGGCAACCCCGGCTGCCATGCCAGCGGCTTCATCGCGCTGGTGAAGCCGTTGATACAAGGCGGTCTGCTCGCCGAAGACGCACGGCTTACCTGCGTGTCGCTCACGGGCTACACCGGCGGCGGCAAAGAGGTGATTGAGAAATACGAGGCCGAGTCGCGCGCGCTGGGCGATGTGCTGTGTGCGCCGATGCAGTATGCCCTGCCGCAGCAGCACAAGCATTTGCCCGAAATGACCGTCCACACGGGTCTGCGGCACGCGCCGGCGTTTTGCCCGGTGATTGCGGACTATCCCTGCGGCATCGAGCTCACTGTCCCGCTGCACAACCTGCCCAAACAGGCGGTGCTTGACTGCCTGCGCGAGTTCTACGCGGGCGCTGCGATGATCAACGTGACAGACGATGCCGAGGCGCGCCCGGCCAGCCACATGCATGGTCGTGACGACATGGAAATCTGCGTGCATGGGCACGACGAGCGCCTGTTGCTCATCTCGCGGTTCGATAACCTCGGCAAGGGCGCGAGCGGCGCTGCGGTGCAGTGCATGAACCTCGCCATCGGCGCGGACGAACGGGAGGGCTTGGTGCTGTGAGCATCCTCAACGCCTTTCACCCAAACAGTGAAACGCTGATTAACGCGGCGCATTTTGCCGCGCCCATTGCGGATTTCCCGAAAATCGCGGTGGGTGCTTTCAAGGCGATTGAACCGTTTTTGCAGACTTATGGTGCACAGCAAATTGCCAACCGCAGCTATGCGGGCTGGGATTGCCCGATTTGGCGCGTGCGCTACAACGACACGGACATTGCGGTGTTTCATGCAATGTTGGGTGGTCCGACCAGCGCAAACCTGATTGAGGGGCTGCGCTGCATGGGCGCTGAACGGTTTTTGTTTTATGGCTCGTGCGGCGTACTTGACCACGACATTGCGGCGGGGAATATTCTCATTCCCACCGCGGCGTATCGCGACGAAGGCACAAGTTACCACTACGCTGCGCCCGAGCAAAGCTACATCGAAATTCCCACGGCGGCGCGGCTGCATGAAATTCTGCGCGGCATGGGGCTGCCTTGCATGCTAACCCAAACGTGGACGACCGACGCGTTTTATCGCGAAACCCGTGCCGCCATGCAAGCCCGCAAAGCCGAGGGCTGCGCTGCGGTAGACATGGAGTGCGCGTCGATTATGGCGATGGCGCAGTTTTACGGGTTGCCCATTTACCAGATGTTCGCGGCTGAGGATTGCCTAGACGGCAGCGAATGGCAGCGGCGCACATCGGGCAATTTGCCGAAAAGTGAGCAAGAAAAGTTGCTGCAAATTGCGCTGGAAGTGGCATGTGAAATCGAAAGGAGTGCCCCATGAAATTGATGAAACGCATGCTGATTGCCGCGCTTGCGCTGCTGTTTTTGGCGGCGTGCGCCGCGCCTGCGGTGGATGTGCCTGTGGTGGATACACGCACGCCCTTCACGCCGCAAGACATCGCCGACATGTGGCGCGATTTCCCCACAGTGGGCGACTTCCCCACAGTGGGCGACTTCGCGGGCGTGTTTCCCGCCGAGCGTTACTGGTTTCGGCAAGATGAGCATGGCGTGACGATTTATTTCGATACGTTGTCTGCGCAGGCACGGCTATACCGTTCGCTGATCGCGCCAGTGGGAATGGGAATGCTGCGGCTGCGTGTTGCGGCGTTTGACTATGGCGCGCGTGAGGTGTCAAGTTTGCCCGAGAAAGTGCTGACGATGCCCGCGCAGGTGCTTGCGTTCTTGCATCATGGGCAAGATTTCATGCCAACACCGCCGCGCGGCATCAACATTGGCGACCCCATTCAGGCGGTTTTCGATAGCTTCCCCAACTATGTGGAAAAAGAAGATCCCATGGGCTTGGCTGGCGTTGCGGGCGATGCTACGTTTGTCGAAATTCCGCTGAACACTGTGACCGTGTCTTACCACGACGGCGCTGAGCAATGGAATTTGGTATATTTCTACGAGGACGACACCATCGTATGGATGAATTTCATGAGAAGGAGATATCCATGAATAAGATTAACGGCGGCGTGTGCGCTGCCAAAGGCTTCACCACCAACGGCGTGCTGTGCCGCATCAAACCCAGCCGCACCACGCCCGACCTCGCGCTCATCGTCAGCGAAACCCCCGCCAATGCCGCTGCGGTTTACACGCAAAACCTCGTGCAGGGCGCGCCCATCACGGTCACCCGTCAGCACCTGCAAAACGGTCGCGCGCAGGCGGTCATCGTCAACAGCGGCAACGCCAACACCTGCAACGCCAACGGCATCGCGGTCGCCCAACGCATGTGCGCGTTGGTGACCGAGCACACCGGCATCGCCACCGAAGATGTCATCGTCGCAAGCACCGGCGTGATTGGCCAACCGCTGCCCGTGGAGAAAATCGAAGCGGGCATGGCGCAGCTCGTGGCGGGCATGGGTCACGAGAACGACAAAGCCGCGGCGGCCATCATGACCACCGACACCTTCCCCAAAGAGAGCGCTGTGGCGTTCACGCTGCCCTGCGGCACGGTATGTCGCGTGGGCGGCATGGCCAAGGGCAGCGGCATGATTCACATCAACATGGCAACGATGCTCGCCTTCATCACCACTGACATCGCAATTGATGCGCAGCTGCTCGCGCGCGTGTTGAAAGACTGCTGCGACGACACGATGAACATGGTCACCGTGGACGGCGACACCTCGACGAACGACATGTGCTGCGTGCTCGCCAACGGCTTGGCTGCCAACGTGGAAATCACCGGCGAGGGTGCAGCGCTTGATGCCTTCCGTGCAGCGCTCATGCAGGTGCTCACGGCGCTTTCCCGCATGCTTGCGCGCGACGGCGAGGGTGCCACCAAGCTGCTGATTTGCCGCGTCACCGGTGCGAAGACCACGCAGGACTGCCGCATCGCAGCGAAAGGCGTGATTGCGTCCAGCTTATTCAAGGCGGCGATGTTTGGCCGTGATGCCAACTGGGGTCGTGTGCTGTGCGCACTGGGCTACAGCGGCGCAGACTTAGACGTCACGCGCATTGGCGTGCGCTTCAGCAGCGCGGCGGGCGATATCACCGTGTGCGAATCGGGCGCAGGCGTGCCATTTTGCGAGGACGCAGCGGCGAAGATCCTGGCGGAAGAGGAAATCACCATTCACATCGCAGCAGGGGATAGCCCGCACTGCGCCACGGCATATGGCTGCGACTTGACCTACGACTACGTGAAAATCAACGGCGACTATCGCACCTAACCCCGAAGCCCCCTCTTTAGAGGGGGGAAGCGTCGAAGGCGGCAGGGGGTGTCAACTCAATCTCATAAAAAGCGCAGACCGCCCATCAATCGATGAGCGGTCCACTTTTTAACGTCCCAGAAAGAAGCATATGAAAAAGTTGTGGAGAAATCTTTCTAGGTAGGTAACTTAGCCCTCGGCGAAGCCGGAATCCACCAGCTGCACCAATGCGTCCACGGCGGCTTCTTCGTCTGCGCCGCCGGCAAGGATGCGGATGTTCGTGCCACCCACGATGCCCAGCGAAAGCACGCCCAGCAGGCTCTTGGCGTTCACGCGGCGGTCTTCGCGCTCCACCCAGATGGATGACTTGAACTCGTTTGCTTTTTGAATGAAAAACGTGGCAGGGCGTGCATGCAGCCCCACATTATTCTGTACGGTCACTTCTTTGGAATACATCGCGCAGCCCCCCATAATGAAATAGTACACTACTATTATATCACATTTTTCGATTTCGTCAATGGGTTTGTTGCGATTTCATGAACTATTCCAATAACGAAAAAGGGTTTGCCGCCATTTCTTGTGCACAATAGACAAGTTTTGCGCGGCAAATTTGTTGAAATTTCCTGCAAAAGGGGCTTGCAATGGCGGCGAATTTGTAGTAATATAAATATAGACTAAAAATGAAGAGAGGTTTTCCTATGCCAAAAACCACCATGCGCCCCGGCGGCCCGAACTTGGCGGCCAAAGATGCCACCAAAACATACATGCTCGATGGCATTCGCCACGTGTGCGAGCACTACAAAGCGCGCCTGCCCGGCAGCCAAAGCGAGCGCGACGCCCAAGATTTCTTCGAGCAAGAACTGCAAGGTTACAGCGACAACGTGCTCAAGCAAGACTTCACGCTGCACCCGGCGGCGTTCATGGGTTGGTTGCCGATCGCGATGGTGTTCGTGTTCATCTCGGTGGCGATTTATTTCTTCAACCCCGGCTGGATGGCACTGACCGTGCTCGGCGCGGTGCTGCCCGCCATCGCCCTTGCCATGGCATTGTTCGAGTTCCTGTTTTACCGCAGCTTCGTGGACTTCCTCTTCCCGAAGAAAGTCAGCCGCAATGTCTATGCCACGCGCAAGCCCGAAGGCGAAGTCAAGCGCCGCATCATCTTTGGCGGCCACACCGACGTGGCGCACGAGTGGCGCCTGACCTACTGGGGTGGCGCTGTGCTCATGGGCATCGGTATCGGCGGCGGCGTGGCTGCCGTGGTGGCGACGCTGGTGGTGGGTGTCATCAACCTGGTGAGCGGCGGCTCGCCCGCGCACTGGCAAGGCATCTGGCTGGTGGTGAGCATCGCGCTGTTGGTGCTGATGGTGCCTGCGGTGCTCATGCTCATTCTGGTCAACTACAAAGTCGCCTGCGACGGCGCGAACGACAACCTCAGCGCGAACTACATCGCCATGGCGGTGCTCAAAGACATGCATGACGAAGATATCCGCTTCGCCAACACCGAGGTAGCATGCTTCCTCAGCGGCAGCGAAGAAGCCGGGCTGCGCGGCGCGCGCGCCTTCGCCAAAATGAACTACGACATGCTCGCCGACCCGAACGTGGAGACCGTTTTCGTCGCGCTCGACACCATGCGTGAAATCGAGGAGCTGCGCGTGTGCCACAAGGGCTGCACGGGCACGGTGCGCAACAGCAAGCGCGTGGCCAAGCTCATCCGCAAAGCCGGCGTGGCCTGCGGCGTAGACATCCCCAACACGGAGCTCTATCCCGGCGCGGTGGATGCCGAAGCCTTCAGCCGTCTGGGACTGGAAGCCTGCGGGCTCACCGGCGTGAGCCACGAAGCCAAGCGCTACTACCACACCCGCGAAGATGTTGCCGACAACGTGGACATCGACTGCCTCACCCTGTCGCTGAACATCTGCAAGGCTGCGGCGGAAATCTTCGACAAAGAAGGCGCGAAATAGGGCACGATGCGCTCGCCGCGCAGGCGTTCTTTTCTTGAAAGAAAAGAACCAAAAGAACTTTAGATTGACTAATATTCATAAATCCCTCGCTTGTGGTAAAAATATGTAGGATTACCACTTGAGGGGGATTTTGCATGCAACGATTTGCCGGGCTGCGTGAGGTTCGCGCGGGACTAAAGCGAGGGCTGCGGGAGCTGCGGCGGCAATATCAACGCGCGTTGCGGCGTGAGCACGCTGCACAGGGCGTGGTGTTTGCCGAATGGCTGCGCGACAACTACTACCTGCTCGAGCGCGAAACACAGGCGGCGCTGCGCGACCTGCGCCTGTGCGACCACCCGCAAGCGCTGCTGCGCGCACTGGAGATTTGCCGCGCGCTCACGCCCAAGCAGAACTTGACGCACGCGTTGCAGCAAGAGCAATGCTCGGCGGCGCAAATCGCGCAGGTGCCGCATGCCATGCGCGTGGCGCACCTCCTAACGGCGATGCATGCTGACGGCGACGCGGAGGTCTTCAGCGCGGCGATAGCGGCACTGCGGGCACTGCCGGACTTCGACTTTGATGCCCTGCTGGAGCAAACCAGCCCGCTTGAGGCGATGCTGCGGCGCGATGCGGTCTACCCTGCGATGGACGAACCGTCGCGGGCGGGCTATCGCCATGTCATCACGCGGCTGGCAAAGCGCGAGGGCGTGACGGAAGAAGAGTATGCAGAGCAAGTCCTCCAGGCCGCCAACGGGCAGCACGTGGGCGTGCCGCTGCTGCAACGCGGTGCGCGGCGACCGGTGCGCGGGCGCGTGCTGCTGTGGACAGAAAGCCTGCTGCCGGTGTTTCTGGCGGCGATGTTTGCGCTGGTGTTTTGGTCGTGGTATTTGTTCCCGCTGCTGATGTTACCGCTGTGGGCGTTGTGCAAGATTGCGCTGGAGGCCATCGTGCTGCGCGGGGTAGATACCCTGCCGCTGCCGCGCCTGCATCTGGACGAAGTGCCTGCCAAGGGGCGCACGCTCATCACGGTGAGCATGCTGCTACCGGCTGCGGCGCAGGCGAAAAAGCTCGCGCAACGCATGGAGGAGCTGCACCACAGCAACGGCTGCCAGCATGTGCAGGTGTGCGTGCTGGCGGATTTACCCAGCGCTGCCGAGGCGACCATGCCGCAGGATGACGAAGACATCGCCGCAGCACAAGCGCAAGTGGAGCGGCTCAACCGGCAATATGGCGGCGGCTTTGTGCTGGCGGTGCGCGAGCGAGAGTATTCGCCGACGATGGGCTGCTATAGCGGCCGTGAGCGCAAACGCGGCGCAATTGCGGACTTGGTTGCGCTGTTACGCGGCGAGGGTGACGCAGCGGAGAAGTTCTGCTGCCTCGCAGGCGATGTGACGCATCTGCACAGCGTGAACTATCTGCTCGCCCTTGACGCAGACACCCAGCTGCCGCTAGACACCGCAAAAGACATGCTCGCCGCGGCCCTGCACCCGGCCAATCGCCCCGTGTTTGACGTGCGCCACGGCAGGGTGGTGCGCGGTTTTGGCATTCTCGCGCCGCATGTGGAGCACGACCTGCACGGCACGCGCCGCACCGCCTTTGCGCACACCATGGCAGGCGAGGGAGGCACCAGCCCCTATGCCAACCGCGTCAGCGAGCGCTACCAAGACCTGTTTGGCTGCGGCATTTTCGCGGGCAAAGGGCTCATCGACGTCCACGCCTTCGCCGCTGTCGAGCGCGCAAATCCCTTCCCCGCCGAGCAAGTGTTGAGCCATGATATCCTCGAGGGCGGCTACCTGCGCTGCGGCTTTTTGGCGGACGTGCACGTGGCAGACGGCTTCCCCGCACGGCAGGGCAGCTACTTCACCCGGCAAGAGCGCTGGGTGCGCGGCGACTGGCAGAACATCCTCTTCCTGCGCCCGAAGCGTGGCTTGCCATCGCTTGCGCGCTATCAACTGTTCGATAACCTCCGGCGCAGCATGCTCGCGCCTGCCTGCCTGCTTGCCCTGCTGGTGAGCATGTTCGTCCCGCGCCCGGCATCCATTGTGCTGGGCGTGGCGGCAGTGCTTGGGCTGTGCGGCGGCTACTTGTTCGGCGCGCTGCGTAGCTTGCTGCACGGCGGCTTTGCCATGCTCGCGCGGGACTATTACTCCGGCGGGCTGCCTGCTGCGCTGGGTGATGTCACGCGCGCGGTGCTGCATTTCGTCACCCTCGCGCAAGCCGCCTGGACAAACACCGGCGCCGCCGTGCGCGGGTTGTGGCGCAGTTTTGTCAGCCGCAAGAAGCGCCTGCAGTGGGTCACCGCCGCGCAAAGCGATGCCACTGCCGACTGGGTGCGCGTTCTGCTGCCGCTTTGGCCGAGCGTCCTCGCCGCCGCGCTGATGCTCATCTTCGGGCGGCCGTGGCATCGGCTGGCGGGGATTATCCTGCTGGGCAACGTGCTCTTTGCGCTGCTCAGCGGACGCGAGCGGCGCGAGAAATCGCCAAAGCTCGACCCGGCCGACACCGCGCGCGTGCGGGAGTACTGCGCCGACATGTGGCAGTATTTCGTGCAGCACTGCACCGCGCAGCACAACCACCTGCCGCCCGATAACGTGCAGGAAAGCCCCATCTTCCGCGTCGCCGGGCGCACCTCGCCCACCAACATCGGGCTATATCTCCTCTGCGTGCTCAGCGCGCGCGACCTCGACCTCATCGACACCGCCGAGCTGCAAACTCGCCTGCACAACACCCTCAACAGCATCGGCCAGCTCGAAAAATGGAACGGACACCTCCTCAACTGGTACGACACGCGCACCATGCAGCCGCTTTGCCCGCGCTATGTCTCCACCGTAGACAGCGGCAACCTCCTCGTTAGCCTGCGTGTGCTGCGCGCGGGGCTGGGGGATTATTTGCCCGAGTGCCCGCAGCTCGCAGAGATCCAAGCGCGCCTGCAGCAGCTTGAGCAAAACTGCGACCTCATGCCGCTATACAACGCGCGCCGCAAACTCTTCCACATCGGCATCGACTTGACCGAAGGTCGCGTGTCGCCGTCCTACTACGACCTGCTCATGAGCGAAGCCCGCATGACCAGCTACTATGCCATTGCGGCGCGCAAAGTGCCGAAAAAACACTGGGGCGCGCTTGGGCGCACCCTTGCCCGGCAGGGGAGATTCACCGGCCCGGTGAGCTGGACAGGCACCATGTTCGAGTACTTCATGCCCTACCTCTTCCTGCCTGCGCCGCGTGGCACCTTGGGCTATGAGGCTCTGCGGTTCTGTCTGCACGCACAGCGCAAGCGCGTGGCGGGGCACGGCAATGCGCTGCCCTGGGGCAACAGCGAAAGCGGATTCTACGCCTTCGACGCGCAGCTGAATTATCAATACAAAGCCCACGGCACGCAAAAGCTTGGGCTGCGGCGCGGGCTGAACACCGACTTGGTGCTGTCGCCCTACTCCTCATTTTTGGCGATGCAGTTAGCTCCCAAGGCAGCCATGCGTAACCTGCGGCGCTTCGAGCGCATGCACATGCGCGGCAGCTGCGGGTTCTACGAAGCCGCCGACCTCACCCCGGTGCGTACACGTGGGCAGGACTACGCCGTCGTGCGCAGCTACATGGCGCACCACGTGGGCATGAGCATGCTCGCCGCCCTCAATGCCCTGCAAGACGGCATCTTGCGCAAGCGCCTGTTTGCCGACCACGAGATGGCAAGTGCGCAGTCGCTGCTGCACGAGCGCATGGCAGACCGCGCCGTGGTGTTTCGCGACGTGGAGCAGCGCACCAATTTACGCCCACGCGAGAAGCCGAATACCGCAAAGCAGGCTTACCATGCGTTTGACCCCGCCAACCCGCGTGCTCATTTGCTCGGCAACGGCGAGTGGAGCACTGTGCTCACCGACTGCGGCGCCTGCACCTCGTTGTATCGCGGGGTCAGCATCTTCAAGCACAGCCGTGACGTGCTGCGCCGTCCGGCGGGCGTGTTCGCCATGCTGCGTGAGGAAAACCGCAAGCCCGTGAGCATCCGTGAGCATCCCCCCCGCACCGAGCTACAATGCCGCCAAACCCCGCGTGGAGTTCAGCGCCCGCGAGGTGGTCTATCACGGCGAGGGCGCGCAAGTGGCGGCAACGATGCGCTGCCGCGTCCATCCGCGCCTGCCTGCAGAGGAACGCCGCATCGTGCTCAAGAACAACAGCCGCACCAAGCAAAGCGGCACGCTGTGGTTATATCTTGAGCCCAGCCTCGCCAACCTGCGCGAGGAAGCCGAGCACCCCGCCTTCAGCAAGATTTTCCTCGTCAGCAAGTATGACCGCAACGCGCGCGCAGCGTTCTTCACGCGCAGCAAGCAGGAAAGCGGCGAGAGCCTGTGCCTCGCCGTGGCGTGCACGAGTGACGATGCCGTGTGCGAGCTCTCGCGTGAGGTTGCGCTGCGCCGCGGCGTGCCCTTTGGTGAAACAACGCTCAGCGACGGCCACACCTCAACGCCGGACTGCTGTGCGGCATTTGAGGTCGCCTACGAGCTCGCAGCAGGGGAAGCACGCGAACTGAGTCTGCTGCTGTGTGCAGGAGTTAACGAAGCCGAGGCCGCGCGCAGGCTCTCGCAGTTGCGCGACGAATGCGAGACCCAGCCACGCCGCGTGGGTGCGCCCTGCCCCTTCCGTGCGGGCGAACTAGCGGGCGTGCTGGCGCAGCGCGTGCTGCCGAAGCTGCTCTACTACACGCCCATTTCACCGGCGCAGCTCGAAGCCCGCGCAAAGGCTACCCAGCCCCCGCAAACCCTGTGGAGCGTCGGCGTGTCCGGCGACATGCCGCATCTTTACTTCGAGGTCGATAGCCCCGACGACCTCCCCGCCGTGCAGCCATACTTCAGCCTGTTCTGCCGCTTGCGGGCGGCTGGCGTGCCCTGCGAGCTTGCGCTGGGCTACCGCGAGGGCGGCGACTACCGCACGCCCATGGTCGAAGCCATCACCGATGCCCTCAAGCGCGAGGGCTGCGTGCACTGGCTGCACCAGCGTGGCGGCGTGCATCTGGTGAACCTGCAGCGGGCAACACCCGAAGCCATCGACGCGCTGAAGATTTACGCCGCCGACTTGGGCGAAGACAACCCCCTCGCGCAGGAATATTGCCCGCCCACGCTCATCGCACACACCAGCCGCGACGGTCGCCCCGAGCGCCCATGGCAGTTCGTGGACGGCGGCTTTCACATCAACCACACGCCGCCCG
>WQRM01000011.1 GCA_009786735.1 Oscillospiraceae bacterium
TTCCCTGCGATTGAGGGCGCATGGCAGCCGCTAACGTTTGCGCTGTTTGGTGTGCATGCGGGGCTTGCGGCTGCGCCGCTTGTGCTCGCCGCTGCGCCATTTGCGCTCGCCGCGCGGGCGTTACTTTTCTTGAAAGAAAAGTAACCAAAAAAACCTAGATTTAACTTGATTATGATAGACCACAGCGAAGCGACGGAACTCCACCGCAGGTGGCAAAAACATAGCGAAAGGAGCCTCATGTTAACCATCCGCAACTTCAGCTTCACTTACCCCGAGCGCGACAAACCTGCCCTCGACGGCATCAACCTGGCGGTGCAGCCGGGCGAGTTCGTCGTGATCTGCGGGGCTTCGGGCAGCGGCAAAACCACGCTGCTGCGACAGCTTAAACCTGCGATGACACCGCATGGCACATCGACGGGGGAGTTGCTTGTTCACGGCGAGCCATTGAGCGCGCTGGATGTCCGCGCAACTGCGGCGGACATCGGCTTTGTGCAGCAGTGCCCCGAAAACCAAATTGTAACCGACAGCGTGTGGCACGAGCTCGCCTTTGGGCTGGAAAGCCTGGGCGAACCCACTGCGGTCATTCGCTTGCGCGTGGCGGAAATGGCGGCGTTCTTCGGCATTGAGCCATGGTTTCACCAGCGCACCGCCTCGCTTTCCGGCGGGCAAAAGCAACTGCTAAACCTCGCCAGCATCATGGCCATGCAGCCGCAACTGCTGCTCCTTGATGAACCCACCAGCCAGCTTGATCCCATTGCGGCGGCGGAGTTTTTGTCCACCGTGGCGAAGCTCAACCGCGACTTGGGCATCACTGTCATCCTCACCGAGCACCGCCTGGAAGAAGCCTTCGCGCATGCCAGCCGCGCCATCGTGATGGACGGCGGGCGCATCCTCTGCGACGACGAGCCGCGCGCGGTGGGGAAGATGTTGCGTGACACAAAGCACCCCATGCAGCTCGCCATGCCCACACCCATGCGCGTGTTCGGCGATTGCTTGACCGTGGCAGAGGCGCGCGCGCGGCTTGCACAATGCGTAATTCGTAATGCGCAATGCGCAATTGATTCACCGCCTGCGCAAGGCAAATCTGTGCTCAACATGAAAGACATCAGGTTTCGCTACGACAAGCAGGGCAGCGACGTGCTGCGCGGCATGGATTTCACTGCACACGCGGGAGAGATTACGGCGATTCTCGGCGGCAATGGTGCGGGCAAAAGCACCGCACTGGGCGTGATGTTAGGCTTGAATAAACCGCAGCGTGGCAAGGTGATGATCGGTTGCCCCCTCAGTCACGCTTCGCGTGCCAGCTCCCCCGCAAGCAGGGGAGCCTATAAGGAAGAATTTTCAATCGCCGCCGTGCCGCAAAACCCGCAGGCGCTGTTCATCGGCAAAACCGTGGAAGAAGACCTGCGCGAAATCTCGCACGACTTCGCCGAAACGGCAGTCTTATGCGCGCTTGAGGGCTTGCTGCAACATCACCCGTATGACTTGTCCGGCGGCGAGCAACAGCGGCTGGCGCTGGCAAAAGCGCTGTTGACCCGCCCGCAAATCCTGCTGCTGGACGAACCCACCAAAGGTCTTGATGCGCAGTTCAAGCAGCAACTGGCGGGCATGTTGCACACGCTTGCGGGGCAGGGCACGTGCATCGTGTTGGTGAGCCATGACATCGAATTTTGCGCCGAATACGCCCAAGCCTGCGCGCTGATGTTTGATGGGCAGGTCATCACACAAAACACTGCGCGGGCGTTCTTCAGCGGCAATAGTTTCTACACCACGGCCGCCAATCGCATTGACCGCCGGGCGGTGACCTGCGAGGAACTGTGCACGCTCTGGTTGAACAAGAATTAGCAAAACTCGTGCGAAAAGCCTTGCATGTCAGCACAAAATGTGGTACAATAAGTTGGTTGCTAACGTCATCTGAACGATAGCGCGCAAAGGAGCATCCCATGCCAAAACAACGCAAACACAAACACTCCGCCCCGGGACAGCTTGTTCAAATCAACGGACGCAACATGCATGTCTTTTCTGCGGGCGAAGGCGCAAACACGTTTATCTTTTTAGCTGGCAGCGGCACACGCTACCCCACAACAGACTTTGAGCCGCTTTGGTCGATTCTTGCCAAAAGCAACAAAATTGCTGTGGTTGAGCGAGCCGGTTACGGCTGGAGCGACATCTCGGACAACGCACCGCGCGATATCGACACGTTGCTCGCTGAAACACGCGAAGCACTGCGCCAAGCGCAAATTGCGCCGCCATATATTCTTGTGCCGCACTCCATGTCCGGGCTGGAAACCTTGTATTGGGCGCAAAATCACCGTGAAGAAGTCCGCGCGATCATTGGTCTAGACTCAACGCACCCAGAATATTACGACAACGCTGAAGTACAACTCGGCATTGTCAAAATCATGGCAAAGCTCGGCATCATCACTTCCGACATGCTAAACGAGGGGCTTTGTATTTATAAAAATTCCGACATCGTCAAGGCAAAGCCATTCCCCGCCGATGTGCCCGCGTATATCTTTATCTCGGATGGGAAATTCGCTCGCCCCGCCAAATGCAAAAACTGGGGCGAATTATTGGCAGCACACGCGCAACAATTCACCAACGGCAAGCACATGTTCACCGATTGCGGGCACTATGTGCACCACCACAAAGCAAAAGAAATTGCTGCGGAAATTGAAACGTTTATCGCGGCTATTACCCCATAAATTCACCAACCGGAGGTCTCCTCATGAAATGCCCATATTGCTCCTGCGACGAAAGCAAAGTGATTGACTCACGCCCCACCGATGACAACGAGCGCATCCGCCGCCGCCGCGAGTGCATCGAGTGCCGCAAGCGCTTCACCACCTACGAAATCGTGGAAACCGTGCCGCTAACGGTCATCAAAAAAGGCGGCGCGCGTGAAAGCTTTGACCGGCAAAAGCTGTTTAACTCCCTGCGCCGTGCGTGCGACAAACGCGCCGTGCCGCTTGATGCCATCGACCAAGCCGTGGATGCCATTGAGCTTGCGCTGCAAAACTCCATGGAGCGCGAAATCCCCACCGAGCGCATCGGCCAGCTGGCCATGGAGCACCTGAAAGTTCTCGACGAGGTTAGCTACATCCGCTTCGCCAGCGTGTATCGCGAGTTCAAAGACCTGCATTCCTTCATGGAAGAGCTGGAAACCATGCTGAAAATGAAGAAGTAGTATTGACAACGCACATCTTTTGTGCTACAATGCATATACTACGACAAAAAGGAGATGTGCATGATGACCACGAACATTAGCCTGCGCATGGACCCCGAACTGAAAAAACAAGCGGAAGAATTATTCTATGACCTTGGGCTGAACATGTCCACTGCGTTAACCATGTTTTTGCGGCAAGCGGTGCGTAGCCAGGGCATTCCCTTTGAAGTGTCGCGCACGCCCAATGCCGACACCATGGAAGCTTTGGAAGAAAGCTTGCGCATTGCGCGTGATCCAAACGCCAAAAGTTACCGCAACCTTGACGAACTATTCGGGGATTTGCGCGCATGAAATACACATCCAACCAGATTGGCTGCTGGTGTATCGCATAGAAGAAGACATTCTCGTTCTGGTGCTTTCCAGAACGGGAACGCGTAGCGATTTGTTTTGACATAAGGAGTCACATGAAAAAACTCAACAAAAACCGCGTCATCTACTTCACCGCCGTGCTGCTGGCCTGCGCGATCTTCCTGCTGGTAGGCAATCGGCTGGCAGGGGAATGGTCGCTGGGCGCGTTTGCGGGCGATTATGGCGACATCTATCAACGTGCGCGCGTGCTGCGCATCATCGACCGCAGCGTGGAAGAAAGCGAGTGGACCGGCGACATCCTCACCGACATCATCTTCAGCGCCGAAATCACCCACGGACCACAGCGCGGCAGCCGGCTCATTGGCACGCAAACGCTGTCCACCATGACCGGAACGGACGAGCGTGAGGTGCGCGAAGGCGACCGCGTGCTGGTGGGCACAATCCCCGGCACGGACATGCACTACCTCGGCAACTTTTTGCGCAGCAACACGCTGCTTGTGCTGGCGGGCATTTTCTTTCTGCTGGTGGTGCTGTTTGGTGGCATCAAAGGCTTCAATTCGCTGGTCGCGCTGGGGCTCATCGGCGCGTCGATTTTCATGATTTTCATCCCCGCGCTGTTCAGCGGCCGCAACATCTATGCGCTGACGATGATCATCAGCGTGTTTGCGGTGCTGGCGACCCTCGCCATCGTCGTGGGTCCACACAAAAAGACGCTCACGGCCATTGCGGGCTGTTTGGGCGGCGTGGCGGTGAGCGCAGGGCTGATGCTGCTGATGACCCGCCTGCTGCACCTCACCGGCGACTACAGCAGCGACACGATGATGTTGCAAAACCTCCCCATTGCCATTGACCTGCAGGGCATTGTGTTCGCGGGGGTCATTTTGGGCGCTGTGGGCGCGATCATGGACGTGGCGATGTCCATGTCCTCCTCGCTGTGGGAATTGCGCGAAGCCGACCCAACCGCCAGCGTCAAGCGGCTGTTCAGCTCCGGCATGAACATCGGGCGCGATGTGCTGGGCACGATGCTCAACACCCTGGTGCTGGCCTATGTGGGCAGCTCGCTCACCGTGATTTTGCTGCTGGTGAGCTACAGCGGCTCGGTGATGGAAGTGCTGAACATGGAGATGATTGTGGTGGAGATTCTGCGTGCGCTGGTGGGCAGCTTTGGCATGCTGCTGACCATCCCGCTCACGGCGGGCATCTGCGCGTGGTTGTACTCCCGCAACGCAACAACTGCCGCACCCGCTGAACCCGCCATTGCCACCGACACTGACGAAGACCTGTAAGGAGGATTCGCGATGAAGAAACTAACTGTATTGTTGCTTTGCCTTGCGCTGCTTGGCGCGTGTGCCGCGCCTTTGCAAGATGGACCCGAACCGTTAATCGTGTCGCAAACTGAAGAGTTGGTTGCCTTGCTGGCTGAGCACGGCTTCGCATTGGACGAACAGTATTGGTCACAGGAGATAACTCGCCACACACACCTTGAAGTCTACGCGCGATATTTCCGCAATGCCGAGGACATATTTATCGGCATCACGGTTTATGAGTTTGCCTCCACTGAAGATGCACAGCGCAACGCAAACTTTGTGCAACCAAATGGTCTGACCATCGAACGACCAAGCGACGACATCCACCGCTATGTCACGTCAATTAGTTTCATCAGCCAGCCCCATTGGTTTTTACACGACACAATGATTGTGCGTTACGTTGGCAGCAACGCCGAGTTCATTGACGTGCTCACCGAGGTTTTGGGCGAGCACTTTGCGGGGCATGGCATCGTTAACCCGCGCTAATCCTGCACCGATGTACCGCACAAAACTTCACCGCATCGAAGACTAAAGCGACAAAATTCCGAAATATACCACGCCACAGCGTTGTCACGGCAAAACCTGCCACTGCCGCCACAATCAAAAAATCTTTCCTGTTTTAACAAGCATTTCCTATTGACTTTCACGCTTTCATGCACTATAATGCTGTTATAAGCTTGCGGCGTGGTCTAGGGGAGGCAGCACCGTGTGTATGGCTTAACAGACGTAAAAAAAAGAAGTGAAACAGGAGGAGAAGCATCTTGAACAACAGTATTCAAAAACTCAGCAACGATTATCTATTCCGGGCAGTGCTTTCGCTAAAAAACATGGACGAGTGCCGCGATTTTTTTGAGGACCTGTGCACCGCGCAGGAGCTCAAAGCCATTTCGCAGCGCATCATCGTGGCAAAAATGCTTAGCGACAAACGCGTGTACAGCGACATCGTGAAGGAAACTTCTGCGTCCACCGCAACCATCAGCCGCGTGAACCGCAGCTTGGTTTATGGCAACGACAGCTTCCGCACCGTTTTCCCGCGCCTTCCCCGCCGCTGGGACGTTGAAATGAGCGAAACCGAGTTCGACGACGAGGATATACAAGGCGAATGAGCTACCACACCTTGGCACGTTATTACGACGCCTTCACGCAACAAAACATGGACTACAAAAAGCGCACGGAGTTTATCTGTGCGCTGTTGTCTTGTTATGCGAAACCCGAAGACACCGTGCTGGACTTGGCCTGCGGAACAGGGGTGTACTCCCACGCGCTGTTCGCCCGCGGCTACGATGTCATCGGCGTGGACGCAAGCGCGGACATGCTCGCCGTGGCACGCGAGCGCAACCCGCAGCAGCTGTTGCTGTGCCAGCGTCTCGAACAGCTTGATCTGTATGGCACCGCCCAAGCCGCCATTTGCCTGACC
This sequence comes from Oscillospiraceae bacterium, assembly GCA_009786735.1. Lineage (GTDB taxonomy): Bacteria > Bacillota > Clostridia > Oscillospirales > Acutalibacteraceae > WRMQ01. The sequence continues at coordinate 6,260 of WQRM01000011.1, forward strand.
GACAGCCTCAACCACATCACCAACCCGGTGCACGTGCGGCGCTTCTTCAAGCGGCTCGCGCTGTTTTTAGAGCCCGGTGCGCCGTTCATCTTCGACATCAACACCCTGCACAAGCACGAGCATGTGCTCGCCAACCACACGTTTATCTACGAGCATAGCGGCGCGACGCTCGCGTGGCACAACCGCTGGCTGCCCGAGCAACGCATAACCGAAATCACCCTGGACTTCGGCGACGTGACCGAGCAATTCTGCGAGCGTGTGTACTCGGTGGAAGAACTCACCGCGTGGCTGGGCAAAGCGGGTTTCGCTGTGGAGCGCACCATCCCCGCGCCGGGCGAAGAAGAGGAAAGATTGTATATCGTATGCAGAAAGTGAACCTTCTGCTGTTTTTTTGCGTCTTTATGGGTGAAGTCGATTTCAAATTCAAACATGGCGGGTGGTGAACATGGATAGGGACATCTTTGCGCGGCTTTATGCGTCGTGCGAGCCTGCGCTCAAGCGCTTCGTGGTCTTCAAGCTGCCGTCAACAGCCGATGCCGACGATGTGCTGCAGGAAGTCGCCATCGCGGCATACAAAAACATGCACGCGGTGAAGAACCCCGAGAGCTTCAAGCCGTGGATTTTGAAAATTGCGGCGAACAAGTGCAACGATTTTTATCGTGCGATGGCCAAGCGGCACGAAATCCCGTTTGACGAGATGGTGGACACCGTTGTCTCAATGGGGCGCTATGGCATTTCGGACACCGAAGTCGTGCGGGACACGCTTGAGGGCATGGCGGACAAAGACAAGCAAATCTTGTTTTTGTTTTACTTCAAGCAAATGCCGCAAGCGCAAATTGCCGAGCTGCTGGGCATTCCGCTCGGCACTGTCAAGAGCAGGCTGCACACCGCAAAGCAACAGTTCAAGCAGGCTTATCCTTTCCCACACCGCCCAACAAAAGGAGAAAACACGATGAAAACTTTCCCCAACACAATGCCGGCATACACCATCACGCCGTCCGACCAACCGCCCTTCACCTGCAAGTGGGAGGAAATGATGGGCTGGTTCATTGTGCCCAAGCTCGGCGAGAGAATCGCGTGGGCGATGTATGACTTCCCGCAGCGCAAGCGCACCCTGCTGTGCACGATGGAAGTCGTTGGTCCAGCGGCGGTGCATGGCATCGAAGGCGTGGAGATCACCGCGCAGGACAACGACACACCACGCAGCTTCGTCGCGCAACTCACCGACACACACTGCCGCATCCTCGCTGAAAGCCACCGCGAAAACGGCGTGAAGAAATTCTTCACCTTCCTCGACGGCGATGATTTTTTGCCCAACTGGGGCTTTGGCGAAAACAACTGCGGCAACGAAACCAACCTGCACGCGCGCGGCACCGTGACCAAACAAGGCAGCGCATACACCTGCCACGCAGGCAAGCACACGATGGACGTCGTGGGGCGCTTTTGCGTGGAACTGGGCGAGAAGTCCTACGACACCATCTGCGTGGTGGACAACGAGCTGTATAACTCCGGCGTGTTCAGCGAGCAATACATCGACCAACACGGCAAAACTGTGCTGTGGCGCAGGTTCAACCGCAACAACTGGAACATTGAGCGCTACCGCAAGCGTTATCCCGGCGGCGACCGCTGGAGCGAAATGCTGCCGAACAATGCGCAAATCACCGTCAACGGCGAAACCTATGTGCACTGGTACGACTGCATCACAGATTATATGCTGTGAGCAAGACTTCGTGCTTGCATTTAAACGATAAGTGTGCTATACTATAGAGTATAGCGCATTTTTATTTTGAGGAGGACATCATGTCAAAGCAACCGTACTACATCACCACCGCCATTCTCTATGCCACCGGCAAGCCGCACATCGGCAACTTCTATGACCAAGTGGCAGCCGACCTGCTCGCACGCTGGCGGCGAATGCGCGGCTTTGACGTGAAATTCCTGGTGGGTACCGACGAACACGGGCAAAAAGTTGAAACCCTTGCCGCGCAACACAACCTCTCGCCCTATGACTTCACCACCGGCGTGGTCAACGTCATCAAGGAGAGCTTCGCTGCGCTGCAAATCAGCTACGACCAATTCATCCGCACCACAGACGACTACCACAAAGCCGCTGTGCAGAATATCTTTCAACAGCTGCTCGACCAAGGCAACATCTACAAAGACGAGTACGAGGGTTTATATTGCACGCCCTGCGAGTCGTTCTGGACGGACTCGCAGCTGCAAGGCGGCATGTGCCCGGACTGCAACCGCGCCGTGCAACCCGCCAAAGAGGAAGCCTACTTCCTGCGGTTAAGCAAGTATCAAGCTTGGCTGGAACAACTTTACGCTGACCAGCCGGACTTCATCGTGCCCAAAAGCCGCATGAACGAGATGCTCAACAGCTTCATCAAACCCGGCCTGCAAGACCTGTGCGTCACGCGCAGCACCATCAAGTGGGGGATTCCCGTGCCGAACGACCCCGCGCACGTGCTGTATGTTTGGATTGACGCGCTGAGCAATTACATCACCGCCTTGGGCTATGACGCCAAAGACAACAGCGACGCATACCGCAAGCATTGGCCCGCCGACCTGCACGTGATTGGCAAAGACATCTGCCGCTTCCACACCATCATTTGGCCGATCATGCTGCATGCGCTGGGGCAGCCATTGCCCAAGCGCGTGTTTGCGCATCCGTGGCTGCTGTTTGGGGCAGACAAAATGAGCAAATCCCGCGGGAACATGATTTACGCCGACGAGCTGGCCGAGCTGCTGGGCAGCGACGCTGTGCGTTACTATCTGCTTGCTGAGATGCCGCAGGCCACCGACGGCTCCATCACCCGAGAGGCCGTGATTGAACGCTACAACGGCGACCTCGCCAATGTGCTGGGCAACCTTGTCAACCGCACACTCGCCATGACCAACAAGTACTTCGGCGGCGTGGTGCCTGCGATGGGCGAGCTGACCGACCTTGAGCGCGAGCTGAAAGCCTTCGCCCAGCAAGCCGTGGCGGACTACAGCCAAGCCTTGGAGGAATATCGCATCGCCGACGCGATGGAAGCCGCCATGAGCCTAGCCAAGCGCAGCAACAAATACATCGACGAAACCACGCCCTGGGCGCTTGCTAAAGACCCCGACAAGCTCGCCTACCTCGGCACGGTGATGGCGCATCTGCTGGGCTGCATTCGCACCTTGGCAGGGCTGTTCGCGCCCGTGATGCCGCAGGCCGCTGCGAGCATCTACGAGCAACTGGGCTGCGCGCCGCACGCCAACTGGGATGAACTGAGCGAGTTTAGTCTCGTCACCGGCACGCAAGTGACCGACACGCCCAAGGCGCTGTTTGCGCGGGTGGATGCCGAGAAATTCCTAAGCCATGAATAACATCTTCGACACCCACGCCCACTACACCTCCCCACGCTTTGATGCCGACCGCGCTGCCGTACTGGCCGCGTTGCCGCAGCAGGGCGTGATTGGTGTGCTGTGCTGCGGCACGGACATCCCCGACAGCCGTGCGGCACTCGCCATCGCCGAGCAGTATGCCTACATCTTCGCCGCGGCGGGCACGCACCCGCACGAGGCCAAGCATGGCATCAACGGTCTGCGCGAGCTGCTGCAACACCCCAAATGCGTGGCAGCAGGGGAGATGGGGCTCGACTATCACTACGACTTTTCGCCGCGTGACGTGCAGCAGGCCGTCTTCACCGCGCAGCTGGAGCTCGCCCGCGAGTTGGACAAACCCGTCATCGTCCACTGCCGCGACGCATATGCCGACACCCTGCGCATTCTGCGTGACTTCGCGCCGCTGCGTGGCGTGATGCATTGCTTCAGTGGCAGCGTGGAGTTTTTGCACGAGATTTTGCCGCTGGGGCTGCACATCAGCTTGGGCGGAGCGGTGACGTTCAACAACGCCCGCAAGCCGCTTGAAGTCGCTGCCGCCGTGCCGCTTGAGCGTCTGCTGCTGGAGACCGACGCGCCCTACATGGCACCCGTGCCGCACCGTGGCAAGCGTTGCGACAGCACGCACATCGCCCTGGTGGCAGAGAAAATCGCCGCCGTGCGGGGGATGGACACGCAAGCGCTGCTGGACATCTGCGCCGACAATGCGAGGGGGTTGTTCTTATGCACGCCATAACCGTTGACGAGCGCATGGAGCTGGTGTCGCTGGTGTTTCGGCTGGCGGGAAAAAACAAAGACTACCGCTGCACACGCACGCGATATCAACGAAAGCTGTCACGGCAATTCAAGCCAAACAACCACCATCCTGCGGTGTTGTTCGCTAGGGAACTTATCGCCGAGGGTGGGCAAGCGTTTTTCTTCGCCATGCATTTGACCAAAGATGGCGAGAGCTTTCAGTTGCTGCCAGCCGACCCCGCGCTCGTCGCCCGCATGGAAACCGCAATGCCCGGGCAATCGTGGCTGTGGAACATGAGCATCGCAGCAAAGTTTCTGCCACTGCTCAACGATTTCTATCGCGACACGAACTTCGCCGCGTTTTTTCGCGCACAGGCAGCGTACTACAAACGCGCCGCCGAGCGCTATGCGCGAAAATATCTCAGCCACATTGACCTCGCATGGTTTGATCGCTATGTTAACCCCGCGCAGCTGCGCTGTGTGCTTTTGCCTTCGCTGCAGTGGTTGAACCTTGGCATGACCGTGGGCGATTTGGTCTACGCCGGCGTTTGCGCGGGCTACACACTGGGCGGCAGCGTGATTGTGCACGAGTTTTGCCATCACTTTGCCAACCCCATCGCCGAACAATGGTATGCGCAAAACTCGACCTTCAACGCTTTGTGCGATGAACCCATTCTCCCAAACACACACGCCATGCAATACACACCGGGGCTTGTCATGGCCTGCGAATACGTCACCCGCGCGTTCACCGTGCTCTATCACGTGCAACACGGCGAAGCACCCGCACCCCTGCTGCGGCAAGAGGTGAGCAACGGCTTCCCGCACATCGCGCAAGTGTATGACATGGTAAAGGAGTTGCCATGACCCAATTCACCATCACCCCAAACGACGCCGCCCAACGCTTGGACAAATTCCTGCAAAAGGCCGCGCCCAACCTGCCGCCCGCCGCGCTCTACAAAGCCTTGCGCACCAAGCACATCAAGGTCAACCGCAAGCGCGCCGAGGGCAGCACGCGCCTGCAAGTCGGCGACGTGGTGGACTGCTATCTGCCGGACGAATTTTTCGCGCCACCCGCTTGGCAGCATGACTTCCTCTGCGCACCGGCGCAACTGCGTGTGCTGTATGAAGACGAGCACATCCTGCTCGCCAACAAACCCGCTGGGTTGCTCTCGCACGCGGGCGACGGCGAGTACATCGACAACCTGCTGGCGCGCATCCAGCGCTATCTGCACGAAACAGGGGAGTATAACCCCGACCGCGAGCACAGCTTTGCCCCCGCGCTCGTCAACCGCATCGACCGCAACACGCAGGGCATCGTCATCGCCGCAAAAACGGCAGTTGCGCTGCGCGTGCTCAACGAGAAAATGAAAGCCCGCCAGTTGCGCAAGTTTTATCTCTGCGCCGTGCATGGCGGTGCGCAATTCGCAATTCGCAATGCGCAATGGCAAACGATTACCAGTTACATGCGCAAAGATGAGCAAAAAGCCTTGGTACGTGTTTATGATACGCCGCACCCCGGCGCAAAAGAGTGCATCACGCGCTACCGCAGCTTAGCGCACGCGGGCGACTTCACGCTCGTGCAGGTTGAGCTGCTCACCGGACGCACACACCAGATCCGCGCACAGTTCGCGCACATGGGGCATGCGCTGGTGGGCGACGGCAAGTATGCGCCGCGCGCGTTGTATCAATCTGCGCCATATAAATCGCAGTGTTTGTGCGCCTGGCAGCTGACTTTTGACTTCAGCGGCGAAAAGACAGCGCTGGACTACCTGCATAAATTGGACATTTTTGCCGACGAACCTGCGTTTTTATCCCGTTTATTTCCTGACACCACGTTAGTGCGTGAAAATCCGGGGGGATAATTTGCAAGTTTTGCTTGCTATAATTGGCAAGATAGTGTATAATATGAGATGAACGTTTTGCACCAAAGAAAGGGACAAGCACATGGCTGAAAACAAATTCGAGAAACAACGCCAAAAAGATAAGGCGAAATTTGAGAAAGAGCGCGCCCAATGGCAGAAAAAAGACGCCAAAGCGCGCAACAAAAAGAAAGCGAAGTTCGACGTTACCCGCGTTGTGTTCACCGTCATCGCTGTGGTGGTGGTGGGCGCGCTGGTGCTGAGTTTGGGCGGCGTTTTCGCCGTCACCTACGGCATTCCCGCACGCTGGATGCCCGTAATCACCGTGGCCGGCACTTCCATTCGTCAACCCGAATACATCGTGCTGATGGAGAACGAATTCCAAAACGCACACGCGCATGCGCGGCAACTGTATGAGTTTGGGCAACAGCTCGCCGCCTTGGGGCTAAATATCGGCGACCATTTCGGGCTTGATCCCTGGGCTTCGCCCATCGGTCAGCCTGTGCTGGAGGCTGAATCGCAAGTGCCTGTGCTTGATGCCCAAGGCAACCCCGTGTTGGATGCCACCGGCACACCCATGTTCACCTCCCACCGCGAGCGCGTGCTGGATGACGACGGCAACCCCATGTATTGGGAAGATCAACTGGCCGCAAACACCAACTTCAACTTCCACGCGCAAATCGTGATGTATAACGAAGCGCGCCGTTTGGGTCTCACCCTCACCGACCTCCAAGCCACGCAGCTGGAGGCGCGCATGAACCAAGAACGCGCACAAGCCAGCGGTATTGCGGCTTCACTCAACGCGTTTTTGCGCCTGCAAACCCAGCTGCCCGGCTACACGGCGCGTGTGCTGGAGCGCTCCATTGAACGCAGCATGATGGTGTCGAACTTCCATGAATACCAGCAAGAAGTCCTAGCTGACAGCTTTAGCGATGCAGACGTGCGCACCTTTGTGGACGAAGACAGCACCCTGTTTGACTTTGTGGATGTGCGCATTCAACCGTTCGTGGTTGAGCAAGTGACGCGCGAAGAAGGTGAGTCGGACGAAGACTTTGCCACACGCCAAGCGCAAGCCGCCGAAGACACCCGCCAGCAAGCCGCGGCTTTCTTGGCAGGGGTGAGCGACGAAGCGAGCTTTATCGCCGCCGCACAAGCCATTTTGGATGCCGACGTTGATCCCGAAGACGAAGACGACGTTGCGCTGGATGCCGCCACAAGCACGGACTTCCTGCGCCACCGCCGCCAACACTTTGACCAAAACTTCAGCGTGCAGCGCGACGGCGAAGAAGAGCCGGACCGTCTGGCTGACTGGCTGTATGACCCCGCCCGCAGCAATGGCGACACCGTTGTGTTTGAGCAAAACAACATCGTGCATGCCGTGATGCTCGTGCGCACCGCGCATGCCATCTACGCTGTGGATTTCTACACCCTGCGTCTGCCGGTCACCCCGGCCACGCCCGAGCAACCCGAAGATGATGCCGAATGGGATGCCGCTGCCGCTGCCGTGCTCGCACACGAAGCAGCTGTTGCCGAAACCCTCGCACAAGCCGACGCTCTGCTTGCGCAGTTTGAAGAAAACGGCGGCAACTCTGCTGCCTTCCGTGCGCTGGGGCAACCTGGGCTGCTCACTGGCGCGCTGCCCGGCTCTGAAAGCTTTGAGCACGCCGAAAGCGAGCAATGGCTGTTCGAGCACGCCCGCCAAGTGGGCGACGCCGTCATCCTGCCCATCCTCAACCAAGCCGGTGCCATTGGCGAAGTGATTCTCGTGTTCCTCGACAACGTGCAGCAAGACGTGCCCAACTGGCTGGTTGAAGGCCGCCAAATCCTCACGCGTGATGCCTTTGACGACCACATCGACGAGCTGCTGGCGCGCTATCCCATCCGTGAGCATCGCCTTGGCATGTGGTTTGTGCGCAACACCATTTCCCCCAGAATGGACTGGTTTGTGCTCAGCGAACGCCAAGCATTTTTGCATGAACAACAAATGCAAGCCGACGGACGCTTCTAGCCCATGTTCAACACGCTAACCAAAACTCAACAACCACCGTGGCTTGCATGGCTGCGGTGGTTTGTCATGAGCGGCTGGGGCGTTGCCGCGCAAGGGCTGCTGGCTGCCGTGCTGGTGGTCTTGCGCGCAGATGTCCTCGGCGTGTTCGTGTTTCTGCCAATTTTCAGCGCCATTGCGCTGCTGTGCAACAAGCTGCTGGCAACCGCCACGCCGTTTTTTCTCGCCACGCTGCTGATGATTCAAAGCCAGCACACCACGGCGTATGCACGCGTCCGCCCGCTGCTTTGGGTGGTGGCGCTGCCGATCTTGGCGCTGGTGCTGCATTTGATTATCTACCGCCCGCGCAAGCTTGTGCTGGGGCGCGCATGTTGGCCCATGCTCGCGGTGTCGGTGGTGATCGTACTGGGCGGCGTGGGCTACATTTCCGCCCAAGAATATTTCGCGCTCACGAGCTTCGCCATCATGCTCATGCTGGGCTTTGGCATGCTCATCGCCTATGTTTGGCTCAGCAGCACAGTGGAAGAAAGCGACAGCGACGAACTGCCGCGCTACCTCACTAGCGTCATGCTTGCCATCGGCTTGGTGGGCGCGTTCATGGTGTTCCACCACTATGCCGTGTGGCTGCTTGCGGTGCCGGGGCGGTCGTTTCGGCTGCTGGCGTTCCAGTGGCGCAACAACGTGAGCACATTCTTGATGATGGCGCTGCCGTTTGCGTTTTATCGCGCGCTCAAGCAGCCCGCTTGGCTCTTGGCAGCGGCGGCAATGTTCGCGGCCATGCTGCTGAGCGGCTCACGCGGGGGGCTGGTGTTCGGCGCGGTCACGCTGGTGCTGTGCGTGGTCTATCTGCTGGTGTTCGACCGGCGGCGACGCAACGTCTACCTCGCCACACTGGGCGTATTGCTGCTGGGTTTCGTCATCAGCCTGCGCTGGCTGCTGCCGTTTTTCGCGCCCGTCATTGACCGCTTGGTAGACACCATCCGATACAGCGACGACGAAATTCGTGTCGCGCTGTATCGCCGCGGCGTGGAGGACTTCCTGCGCCGCCCGGTCTTCGGCACGGGCTTGGGCTACATGGGCAACCGCGACATCCACGCCTCCGCACCCGGCGCGCTGTGTTGGTATCACAACAGCATCATCCAAATCATCGGCTCGTTCGGCGCAGCGGGCATCCTCGCC
>WQRM01000012.1 GCA_009786735.1 Oscillospiraceae bacterium
TGCAGGAGCTTGCCGAAAAGCGCCCGCAGTTAAGCCTCCCCCTTGGGGGAGGTGTCCCGCAAGGGACGGTGGGGGTGCACCTCATCGGCCATTTGCAGACGAACAAAGCCGCCAAAGCCGTGCAGCATGCCGACATGATACAAAGCGTGGACAGCCTGAAAATCGCCCAAGAAATCAGCAAAGCGTGTGTCAAACAAGGCAAAGAAATGCCCGTGCTGGTGGAGGTCAACATCGGGCGTGACCCGGCGAAACACGGCTTTTTTGCCGAGCAAGTGCACGAAGCGTTGCACGAAATGTCGGCGCTGCCGGGACTGCAGGTGCGCGGAATGATGACAATTCCCCCGATTTTTGACAAAAAAAGCGAAACAGCGCAAATTTTTTTGCAAATGCATCAGCTTTTTGTTGACATGCGGGGCAAAAAAATGGATAATATAAGTATGGGTATTTTGTCCATGGGCATGAGCGACGATTTTGACGTAGCCGTGGCGCACGGCAGCACCTTGGTGCGTGTGGGCAGTGCGATATTCGGCAGCAGAATATAGAGGGAGAGTATTAAGCATGGGATTGAAAGATTGGCTGACGGGCAGCCGTGTGGATGACGACGACTACAACGAGCTGGAAAGCATGGACGATGACGATGGTTATGAAACCGCGCCGTCTGCAAAGCAGTATGACAACGTCATCAGCTTCAACAAAAAGCCGCAGCCGTTGTTTACACAACAGCAACAACAAGCCGCCGTGCAGCAGCAAGTTGCGCCGCGCACCGAAACGTACACACGCGAGTTCGCTTCTTCGTCGGGCATCACCGGCGGAGGCAGCAGCCCCTTTGTGGCGTTTCGGATTCTGAAGAACTTCAACGATGTTGCCGCCGTGGCCGACCAAATGGTGGCACAGCGCATTGTGATTCTCAACCTTGAGAGCTGCGATGACGTGACCGGCCGCCGTGTGCTGGACTTCATTGGCGGTGTGGCACACGCTTGCAAGAGCACAGTGAAGGCCGTGGCCGGGCGGGTGTATATGATCACACCGCGTGGGGTGAGCGCCGAAGGCGAGTTTTTTGACGAACCTGCGCAACACGTGACCCAAGAAATGGGCACGGAAATTGCGTATGAGGAATAAATGATTAGTGAACAGTGATGGAGGAAAAGACAGATGACACCGGAACAAATTAAGGCGCACAAATTCCGCTCGGCGGGCAAAGGGCTTTATCGCAGCGATGACGTGGATGCGTTTTTCCAAGAAAGCGTGGCAGCGTTTGTGAAAACCCAAGAAGAAAACGCACAGCTGCAAGCACAGTCCGCGCAGATGCAGGCGGCATATGACGAGCTGTTTGCAAAAACCGAAAAGCTCGCAGATGCACTCTCGCAAATGAAGGGTGAGCGCGAAATTATCCAAAAAACGCTCATCACCGCCCAGCAGTTGGCTGACGACATGGCCGAAAAAGCCCGCGTTGAGTCCGACGCGCTGGTGGCTAACGCCCGTGCGCAAGCCGAGCAAACCAAAGCCGCCGCCCAACAACAGGTGGGGGACATCACCCTGCAAGCCAAAGCTGCGGCCGAAAACACCCTCGCTCGCGCACGCGTGCAGGCAGAAGACATGGTGGCCGACGCGCAAGTGAAGGTGCAGGCACAACAGCAGCTCATCAACCAAGCCAAGCAGGAGATGTGCACCATGCGCCTGCGGTTGTTAGACTTGGTTGAGCAGATCCCCCAAGATGATTCGATGCTGCCGACCATTGAACTGACGGCGGATGACATTGAACCCGCACAGCCGCAGCCGCAAGAGCAAGAAGAACATGCTGAAATTGCTGTGGAACTGGCACCAGACCCGTTCGGCTAAGCCACCTGCGGTGGGGCTCAATCGCTTCGCCACCTGCGGTGGGGCTCAATCGCTTCGCCACCTGCGGTGGGGCTCGGTCGCTTCGCTGTGGTCTATCATAGCCCCATAAAAATTCCCCCGCGCGCAGCGCGATTAAAGTTTTTTGCGTCACTTTTTTTCAAAAAAGTGACATCGAAAGAAAGGCATACATGAAAAAACCAAAGTGGTGGCTGCGCGCGTGCGCAGTTGCGTTGATTGCCGTGCTGGTGTGGATTGACCAGGCGGTGAAAGTGTGGGCGGCGGCGAATCTGCCGGGGCAGGGGCGGCAAGTGCTGATCCCCGGGGTGTTGGGTTTGCGCTATGCCGAAAATAGCGGCATTTCCTTCGGGCTGCTGGGCGATTCGCCGGCAGCGATGCAAGTGGTGGTGATTTTTACCGGGCTTGTGATGCTGGTGGGACTTGTGTTCATCGTGCTGGGCAAGCTCGACAGCCCCACGATGTGGGCGGCGGCGGTGATTATCGGCGGCGGCGNGGGGAATTTCCTCGACCGCGTGTGGCAAGGCTATGTGGTGGATTACTTAGAGTTTTTGTTCATGGAGTTTGCGATCTTCAACCTCGCCGACGTGTTCATTATGTGCGGCATGGTTGCGCTGATTGTGGTGACCATCGTGATGGAACGGCGCAAGATGCGGCAGGTGAAGCATGAGGCTTGACCAAAGCGTGGCACAAGCGCTAGACATCACACGCGCGCGCGCGCAAGGGCTGATTGCCGACGGTCATGTGCTTGTTAACGGCGTGCCAGCGAAGAAAAGCACGGTGCTGGGCGAGGCCGATGTGCTCACTTGGCAGCTGCCCGAGCCCGTTGAGCTCGCCGCGCAGCCTGAGGATATTGCGCTTGATGTTCGACTAGAAGATGATGACCTGCTGGTGGTGAACAAGCCGCAAGGCATGGTGGTGCATCCCGCGCCGGGGCACAGCAGTGGCACGCTGGTGAATGCGCTGTTATACCACTGCAGTGACAAACTCAGCGGCATCAATGGGGTGATTAGACCGGGTATCGTCCATCGCATTGACAAAGACACCAGCGGGCTGCTCATCGTGGCGAAAACGGACTTCGCGCACCAGCACTTGGCAGCGCAAATTGCGGCGCACACGTTCACACGTGAGTATCGCGCGGTGGTGTGTGGGCGGCTGAAGGAACACACGGGCATCATCAACTTGCCCATTGGTCGGCATCTCAAGGATCGCAAGTGCATGGCTGTGGTGCAAAACGGCAAGCCTGCGGTGACACACTACGAGCTGCTGCGGGAGCTGGGTGACAGGTTCAGCGAGCTCAAGCTCACCCTTGAGACCGGGCGCACGCACCAGATTCGTGTGCACATGGCGCACATGGGCAGACCGGTTGCCGGTGACCCTGTGTATGGCACGGCGGACAGGCGGCTGGCGGGGCAGTGTCTGCATGCGCAGCGCATTGCGTTTGCGCACCCGCGCACCGGCGAAACGGTTGATATTACGGCAGAATTACCGGATTGGTTTGAGCGATTTGTGAAAGCAGTAGGAGGAAAAGTCTTTGACCAAGCGTGAATTAGTCGAATACTGGGCGAATGGCGCTGACATGGATGAGCACACGTTTCGCAATTTGCTCAAAAGCCGAGATAACCACTGGGCGTTGTTTATGGGTCACATTGTGGTGGGAAAATTACTCAAGGCGTTGATTGTGCAAAACAACGAGGAAGGCTTTGCAGTGCCTCGTAGTCATGATTTGCTGCTTCTTGCGCAAAAAGCGCAGCTTGAAACAGAGGAGAATCGTGCAGACGTGCTGGATTTGATATCGACATTTAATATCAATGCGCGCTACCCAGATTACAAGCGGGGATTTTATCAAAAGTGCACAAATGAATACACTAAAGAACGCGCGACGGAAATTGACGAGGTGATTGCATGGCTGAAAAGCTTGATTCGCGAGCAATAGCATTGCGCTATGCCAATGAAGTGAAGAAAAACTGCAATGTGGTGCAGCTGTTTTTATTTGGCTCAACCGCGAGCGGACAAAATCATGCAGATAGCGACATTGATATTGCGGTGGTAGCGCAAGATTTTTCGGGCGATAGGGTAGAAGATACGCTTCGTCTGATGAAAATGCGCCGTAATATTGACCTGCGCATTGAGCCGCATGCGTTTTTGCCCAACGATTTTCATCAAGGCAACCCATTTGCTGCTGAAATCATGCAGCATGGCATTAGAATTGTATAACACACATGAGGAGGATATCATGACTGAAACCCGCAAACAAGAACTCGCGCGTGTGGCGAATCTCGTGCGTCAAGGCGTGCTGGAGGGCGTGTTCAACGCCAAGGCAGGGCATCCCGGTGGCAGCCTTTCAGCGGCCGAGGCGATGACGTACTTATACTTTGAGCAAATGCGCGTTGACCCCGCTAACCCCAAGTGCGAAACCCGCGATCGCTTTGTGCTGAGCAAAGGGCACGCCGCGCCGGTGTTGTATGCAACGCTAGCGCATCGGGGCTTCTTCCCGGTGGAGGAGCTTGCCACACTGCGCAAAGTGGGCAGCCGCCTGCAAGGGCACCCCAGCATGAAGCTCTGCCCCGGCGTGGACATGAGCACTGGCAGCCTGGGGCAGGGGATTAGCGCTGCGGTGGGCATGGCGCTGGGCGCAAAACATGGCGGCAGCGACGTGATGACCTACACGTTGCTGGGCGACGGCGAGCTGCAAGAGGGTCAAGTGTGGGAGGCTGCGATGTTCGCTGCCGCAAAGCAGCTTGACAATCTCGTGGTCATCGTGGACAACAACAACCTGCAAATCGACGGCACGGTGGAGGAAGTGAACTCGCCGTATCCGATTGGCGAAAAATTCGCAGCTTTCGGCTTTGATGTGACCGAGATTGATGGTCACTGCTACGATGCGCTGGAGGGTGCCTTCAAGGGCATTGCGCGCAACGGCAAACCCACGGCGATTATCCTCAAAACGACCAAGGGGCGCGGTGTTTCGTTCATGGAAAACAACGTGAACTGGCACGGCGCACCGCCGAACGCCGAGCAATACGAAGCCGCGATGACTGAACTGAAAGGAGCCGCTGTATGAAAATGAACGCAACGCGTGACGCCTATGGTCAAGCCCTCGTGGACCTTGGCGCGAAGAACGAAACCGTCATCGTCATGGACGCTGACCTGGCCGCTGCCACCAAAACCGGCGGCTTTCGCAAGGCTTATCCCGACCGATTCTACAACGCAGGCATCGCCGAGGGCAACCTGATGAGCGTGGCCGGCGGCATGGCAACCATGGGCTACACCGTGTTTGCCTCAAGCTTTGCGATGTTCGCCGCAGGGCGCGCCTTTGAGCAAATCCGCAACACGATTGGCTACCCTGCGCTCAACGTGAAAATCGGCGCCACGCACGGCGGCATCAGCGTGGGTGAGGACGGCGCGAGCCACCAATGCAACGAAGACATCGCACTGATGCGCGTGATTCCCGGCATGACGGTGATTAACCCGGCGGACTACCAAGAAGCCTATGCCGCCGTGATGGCTGCTGCGGAGCTCGATGGCCCGGTGTATCTGCGCTTTGGGCGGCTGGCACTGCCGCATTTGTTTGACGAAAACTACAAGTTCGAGATTGGCAAAGGCGTGCAACTGCGCGAGGGCAACGATGTGACAATCGTCGCCACGGGGCTGATGGTGCACGAAGCACTCGCTGCCGCCGACGAACTGACCGCGCAGGGCATCAACGCCCGCGTGATTAACATCCACACCATCAAGCCCTTGGATGTGGACATCCTCGTGAAAGCCGCGCAAGAAACCGGCGTGATTGTCACCGCTGAAGAGCACAGCGTGATTGGCGGCTTGGGCAGCGCAGTTGCTGAAGCTCTGGCTGAAACCTGCCCTGTGCCTGTGCTGCGCGTGGGCGTGGAGGACACGTTTGGCGAAAGCGGCCCGGCGAAAGACTTGCTGAAGCTGTATGGCTTGAGCGCGGAGAATATCGCAAAGAAAGCGGCAGCGGCGCTGGCGAAGAAGTAGACCACCCCACCCGCTGCGGCGGGCACCCCTCCACGGAGGGGAATAGGGTTTGTTTTTTCAACTAGTCATAAAAATTCCCCCGCGAAGCGCGCCTGCGGCGAGCAAATCGCTTCGCTGTGTCCTAATTCAGTTCCATAAAAATTCCTCCGCGAAGCGGCTAAAGTTTTTTGCGCCACTTTTTTTCAAAAAAGTGGCAAGGATGTAAGAAAAGGGGAGATGCAAGTGAATCGGAGAAAGCTGGCATTCACGGTGCTGCTGGCAACGCTGACATTGGCGGCGGGGCTGGTGGTGGTGTGGTTTCATCTGTTTAATGTGCGGCCGAATGAGCGCTTTGCGGCGGTGTTCGCGCGGGGCAGTCAATTGTATGTTGCAGTGCCGGAGGGGAGCTATGCGTTGCGGGCGACGGAGAGCATGACGCAGCACATCGGCGGCGATGCGGACTATCTTTGGCTTGACCAGCGCGATGACAACGCGGNGCATTTGTATGTGCTGCAGCTTCGCGATGGCGGAGCACGGCGCATCGGTGGCGTGCGCGCGGCCGAGGACGTGGGCAGCTGGGCGGCGAGCCGCTGTGGGCAGTTTGCGTTTTACACCGACCTTGCGAGCAATCGGCTATACATACACAACAGCCACACGGGCAACAGCTCGCTTGTGGCTGAACGTCTTAGCGCGGTGTTCATGGCGCAGGGGCAGGACGCAGCGTTCTTCACCCGGCGCGAAAGCGGCGCGATGATGCTCTACCGCGTGCAGACCAACCGCGAGCCCGAACGCGTGGCGGGGGTGGTGGAGGATGTGCGGTTTTTCCACGACCACCTGCGGGTGAAGGTGTTTTATGCGGCGGCGGGGCATTTGTATGCGCTGGGCAGCAGCGGGCCGCCTGTGTTTGTGGCGCAAACCCCCGAGGAAGTGCTGTTTGAGCACTATCACCCCGGCGGGAATTTGTATATGCTCAAAGACAACGGGCAGCCGCAGCGGCAGCTTTATGTGTATGACGGCGTGAGCGTGCAGCGGCTGGCCAACGCCGGGCAGCTGCAGGTGATTTCGGCAGTGCGCACACATGGGCGTCCGGCGGCGCTGTTTGCTTATGAAAATGAAGACGAACTTGATCCGCGCGGCTGGCGGCTGGCGATGATGACCGAACTTGGCCCGCGAGAAATCCCCATGGGCGAGAACCTGGCAGGCGGCGCACAATGGCAGGCGATGTTCATGCGTTCACCCGAGGTGCTGCTGCTGATGGAAAGCAACATACCGGGCGCGCCGTTTGGGTTGCACGCCCACGAACTGATGGAACACGGGATTTCGCAGCGGCGTTTTTTGGGCACGCAGGTGCTGGGCGCGGTGGTTGGTCGCTTCGGCGCATACGTGGTGCGCCAGGAAATCGGCGGCACACGCATGGCGGTTTATGTGTATCACCGCGGCGAAACCACGCAGCGCTTGGTCAACGACGTGCATGCGTATTTTCTCACCCCCAGCGAGCACGCTTTGCTGGTGGTGCACGACATGGATGGCGAAACCGGCACGCTCACCGCCTGTGTGGGCGCGGTGGCGCACCGCATTAGCACCGGCGTGCGCGCGGGCAGTGTGCAGGCGGGCAACCGCTTTGTGGGCTATCTCAACAGCTGGGACAATGGCTCCGGCACGCTGTGGCTTAGCAACTTGGGGCAGCGCCCACNGGTGCGCATCGCCGACGGCGTGACCGCGATTCTGGCGGTGAATTAAGTTTCGTGTTCTTTTTCTTGAAAGAAAAAGAACCAAAAAGAACTTTAGCCGCGCTTTGCGCGAGGAAATTTGATGGGCTGTGTAGGTGTTGCCAAAGCCCCCCTCGTTGAGGGGGATGCCCGAAGGGCAGGGGGGAGTGTTCCCCAAATAGCAAAATCCCCCACTCTCTGCAACGCAGGGAGTGGGGTTTGTATACGTTTGCAAGTGTTGCCGGGAAGCGACTGTGTCCTAGACAGGGATGATGACCTTGGTCAGCAATTCTTTCGCTGGTGTTGTTGCGGGGTCGGTCAGGTAACAATCGTAAAACGTTCCCGTGAACGCCAGAGATTGCTCATCCATAAACGCAAACATCTTGCCGTAGGTTGTGTTGATTGAACGGTGGGAGCCTTTGTGCGTAGCCACCACCGCTTTGCCTTGATGCGTTTGGCTCATGAAAAGACCGTCTTTTTCCGGCACGACTTGGGCAATGGGGAAGCCGACTTCCACATCAAACGCTGGCACAGTTGAGATAGGCGACATAGGGCGCGCCGGTTGGCTCCACGCCCAGCTGCTCTAAATAAGCAATCACCATCTCTAAGCCTTTTTCAATCACTTTGTCTGATTTTGCATTGGTGGTGTGCGCCTTGTAGACTAGGGCAAGTTCTGATTTCAGTTCCAAAACTTCAATATTCATCGTAGCCCCCTTACGCCTTAACTTTATCTTTCACGACTTTGTACACCAGCGCTGCGAGCGCCGCGCCCACCAAGGGAGCCGCGATGAACACCCACAGGTCGGTGAGGGCTTGCCCGCCGGCGAAAATCGCAGGGCCAATGCTGCGCGCCGGATTGACCGACGTGCCCGTGAGCGGAATGCCCACAATGTGCACAAATGTCAGCGACAGACCGATGACGATGCCCGCCACGCTGCCTTTGTTTTTGTCGGCCGTCACGCCCAAAATCACCAGCACAAAGATAAAGGTGAGGATGACCTCCACCAAAAATGCGCCGCCGATGCCGCCTGCACCCGCTACCGCGTTGGTGCCGAGCGCGCCGGTGTGATCAATGCCCGCGATGTTCGACAGTGCGAAAAGCAGCCCAGCGCCAGCGATTGCGCCGACCACTTGCGAGACCACGTAGCCGCAGAAATCCGCGAGCTTGATGCGTTTGTCTAGCCAAGCAGCGAGGGAAACCGCCGGGTTGATGTGACAGCCCGACACGTTGCCGATGACGTAAGCCATCGCCACGATGGACAGACCGAACGCCAGCGCCACCGCCAAGTGACCGCCGTCAGTGGCCGCACCAAGGAACACCGCTGCGCCGCAGCCCATGAACACCAAAACCGCCGTGCCGAGAAACTCCGAGAAAAACTTTTTGCCGTTTGCCTTCAACATAGAAACCTCCTAATTGATAAAAAATACCCGCGTTGAGACTCTCTCGCGTGTCGCACAACTTAATTCTTTGCAGTTACGCATGCAGTTATGCAATCGCGAGAAAGCCACAACACAGGTTGCTGGAGGCGCCACCCGGACTTGAACCGGGGAATAAAGGTTTTGCAGACCTCTGCCTTACCACTTGGCTATGGCGCCAGAAAAAATGAGAAGCTAGGGTTGTAGGGGTTAGGCGACTGGAGCGGATGACGAGGCTCGAACTCGCTACCTCCACCTTGGCAAGGTGGCGCTCTACCAGATGAGCTACATCCGCACTAACTTTCCTAATATCCTACGTCCTAACTCCTTGAAATATGCCCGCAGATCAGAACAAAAACGCAATGGTGGAGCACGCGGGGGGTGCCCCACCGCAGGCGTGGTGCCTCCGATCGGAATCGAACCAACGACACGCGGATTTTCAGTCCGCTGCTCTACCAACTGAGCTACAGAGGCAAATGCTTAACCAGATCTTGCTTGACTAAATCGCGGGCAACACACTCGCGCATTCACCGAAGCAAACGCGCGAGGGGTGTTAACCGCAGATTTGGCGACCCAGAACGGGCTCGAACCGTCGACCTCCAGCGTGACAGGCTGGCGTTCTAACCAACTGAACTACTGGGCCACAAAAAAACGAGGGGCTATACAAGTTGCTCGCGGGCCGCTTTCTCACACAAACACACAAGTTGGCGCGCGATTTGTGAGCGGCGACTCGCCGTGCTGGTGGGAGCAGCAGGAGTCGAACCTGCGACCCCCTGCTTGTAAGGCAGGTGCTCTAACCAGCTGAGCTATGCTCCCGAAGCCAGAAACTATTATACACCAGCTTTCGCCATTTGTCAATAGTTTTTGGAAAAAAATTTCCTAGCGGCTGAAAAACAAAAACAGCAGCGTTGAGCCAAGCGTGAGCACGAAGAAAATACCCGTGCCAACTTTGGTGTATTTCACCAATTTGTCTTCAAACGAGCGCCCTTTGGTTTTGCCAAAGAGGTTTTCGGCCCCGCCGGCGATGACGCCGCTGAGCCCCTGTGATTTGCTTTCTTGCAGCATGATGAGGATAATCAGTGCCACGGAGAGTAAAATGATGCTGCAGGCCAAAATAACTTGATACCAACTCATGTTGTCATCCTGTCTTTCTAGTTGATGCGATAAAGTTCGCACACGCAATGCTACCGATTATTATATCACATCTTTTCGCAAAATGCAAGCCTTTTTTGAAAATTTTTACACACCTAAGTTTTCCCCTTGACAAAGCAGCCAAAATGCGCTACAATATGTAGCATATGATTTTGTGCAAGGGAGAAACTTCATGGCATTAATTACTCCGGAGCGTAGGCAACTTTTGCGCTATATTGGTCGCCACCCGGTGAAATGGTGGCGCGGCCGCGACCTCCCCAGCGACCAAGTGCGTCCTTGGGAACAAGGTGTGCACATGCTTCACGGTGTGACGGGACTGCGCAACGGTTTTTTGTGGCAGGACATGTGGGTGCTGCAAAACGTGTTCCACGTTCAGCCGACCATGCAGGCGCTTGGCCTGACAGTCACCGGTGTGTTTGATGGCTTGACCGACCCCTTGGTTGGTGCTTATATGGACACAAGGGACTTCAAGCTCGTTGTCCACCGCTGGTTGGTGCGCATTTCCATCTTCGCCAATAACTTGCTGCGCGTTGTGCCGTTGCTGCCTCTCGGCGGCATCTCGAACTTGCAACGCATTGTATTGTTCATCATCACGCGCTGCCTGGGCACCCTCATTGGCACGCCTGCTGCGGTTTCGGGCGTGAAACTCGTGGTGCACACCACCGACGATGGCAACCAGCGCCGCAAAATCAATCTTGCGCAGGGTATCAGCGAAACCATACACGAGATGCTCGTTCCAACGTTTTGGGCGCTGATTGGCTTGCACAACCTCCTTGGCTGGTCGGAGTATGGGCTAATTATGGCGGGCATTGCCATTTTGCTGATCCCCACCATGCTCGTTGAAACCGGACCCACGTTTGTTATCCAACGCGTGCCCGACCACGTGCAACCGTCGGTTGGTGAATTTGGCATTAAAGGCACCATGAAAAGCATTGTTGAGGCTTTCAAAGTTACGCGACACAACAAGTATTTCTGGCTGGACAATTTCCGCGCGCTGTTCATCGCGTTGATGCCCAGTGTGAGCGAGGCCGACTTCTTCCGCTTTAGCAACATCAGCGAAATCGTTGGGCTGGGTGATCAGGGTGAGTTTATCATGTGGATGCGCGACAACCTCGTGTCGCTTCCGTCAAACGTTTTGGTGCCGGTAGCACTGCCGATTATCAACAAACTGGGCGGTCCGCGCAACACACAAGTGCTGCACGAAAGCATTGTGTTCACCGCAAACTTGGCGCGTGCCATTGTGGGCATAAACACCTTGCCACGCTTTGGCTTCCACGCAGGCATGGAGCTATTGATACGCACCTTTGGTCGCGTGGCAAACAGTGTGGCGCACCGCATCAACGAATTTGAAATGCTTGACTATGTTGAGTGGAAAACCGGCCGACGTAGCGAGGGCGCCAACATGGCCGTGAACGGACTGAAACGCAAACTCATCACGAACAACATTGATGCGGTGACAGGCAGACTGTTTTTGCAACATGTGCTGGGTTTTGACCCTGCTTTGGGTCATGGTCGCGGCGATGGCTTGCCCGGTCAAGGCGAACGCTACCTGCGCTATATGCCACTGATGTACCTGTGGGTTCCGGTCTTCAACGGCATCATCAGTTTCTTGTCGCGCTGGCTGTATCGCTACCCCAACGAAACCCGCTTGCAAGTTGAGGCAGACCTCGCCGAGCGCCGCCGCCTGGTGGAAGAAGGCAAAGCCCGCTTGGACGAAGAAGAACGCGAGACCGTTGGCGTGGGCACTGACGACTAAGCAAACTAAACACACCAAGCGAGCCGTCTGGCATGGGCGGCTCGTTTTGCATGCGCCGCGCACATAACAAATTTGGCACTCATATAATGAAACAAGATTTGTGCAGGAGTGTGAGGCGTGATGATGGAAAAAATCTTTAGCCAAGGCACGGGCAGCTACCAACGTCTCGCTGTGCCCACCGGCGCGATCGTGGGCTACGTTGGTCTGGACGACCGCTTTGCGCCGTGGTGGTGGCAAAACAATGACCCGAGCTCCGGCGTGGTTGAGGTTGGCGGGGGTGTTGTGCAAGCCATGGCTTCCACAGGTGAATACGCAAACAATAGCCCCTGGCAGAGCGTTCGGCTGCAGGTGCAACGCATTGTGTTCACAGACCCCGGCACGGTTGGCTCGTTCAATCTCACGTCGCTGTTTCGCAATCTACCCAATCTCGTGGAAATTCAACACATTGACTACATCAACCTTGCCGACACACGCTGGCTGTCCAACATATTCCGCGACGCCGTGAGCCTTGCGCGCATCGGTGGGCTGGAAAACTGGGACACCAGCGCGGTGCAACGCTTCACGGGCATGTTTCGCGGCACAAGCTTCACGGTGCTGAACTTAAGCAGCTTTGACACCCGCAGCATCACGCGCTTTGACAGCATGTTCCGTGACATGCACAACTTGGAGCGCATCATCGGCATGGAGACCTTCGACACCAACAGCGCAACCACGCTCGGCAACATGTTCCGCGGCGCAAGTGCCATCGTCAGCTTGGATTTGAGCCGCTGGAACACCAGCCGCGTGGCAAGCGGGGAGGGGTTTGCGAGTGCGTTCCAAGACATGACCAGCCTGCGGAGCTTGAACCTCGCGGGCTGGGACACACGCCAAGCCTCTGCGGCGCAACTGGCGAACATGTTTGCGGGAGACACCGCGCTGCGCGTGCTCACCCTCGGCGAAAACTGGAGCGTGGCATCAGGCGGCGTGGGACCAAACTTGCCCGCCGTGCCATCCGCTGCGCCATATATCGGCACATGGCAAAATGTTGCCGGCGGCACAGTTAATAACCCGCGGGGCACGTTGTTTTACACCTCGCCCGAGCTGATGACCGCCAGCAACGCTGCGCGCAACACCTGGGTTTGGGCGAGAGAAGCATCTGCGCCTGCTGCGCGCCCGCCGGGCGGCTTTGCAACGCCCATGCGCCGGGCTTCGTCCACCACCGACGCGCTATTGTGCCTGTGCATCGTTAGCTTGCTTGCCTGTTGTACGAGCACAAAACGCTGCCGTTGAATATGCTGTTAAGGACACCCCCGAACAACAAAGGAGAATCATTTTGAACAAACAAACACGCGCGCAAGCCTACAATACATCACCAGACCACGGCCCAGCTCCATACGTCACCAACATCAACCGAACAACGCTTGCCAACGCAGACTATCGCAAGACCATTTGGACGGGAAAATACCTGCAGTCCACCGTCATGAGCATTCCGCCCGGCACAGATGTCGGGCTTGAAGTTCACCCCAGCACCGATCAGTTCCTGCGCATTGAGCAAGGCAGCGGCGTGGCCATGATGGGTCCGTCGCAAAAGAAGCTCAACTATCGCCAGCCGGTGAAAAACGATTCTGCCATTTTTGTGCCTGCAGGCACATGGCACAACGTGGTGAACACCGGGCGTGTGCCGCTGAGGATCTACACCATCTACGCGCCGCCGCACCATCCACCCGGCACGGTGCACAAAACCAAAGCACAAGCCGACGCCGAAGAAGACTAGGCGTGAAAAAACTCCCCCAGCTGATGAGCAAGGGGGAGTTTTTGTTGTTTTTGTTTTGGGTGTTTTTTTCGGACGCCCACAGGTCGTCCGAAATGCATTTAATTGATCTCCACCACTTGCCCGCTTTGGCTGCTTCGCTCAAACGCGGTGAGCACCTCCAGCACATGCAGGATGAGCTCGGCGCTGGCTTGCGCGGGGCGACCTTCTTGCATGGCGCTGGCCATGTCGGCAAGTCCCACGCCGCGGCTGTTTTCGGCGTAGTCCTTCACCGGGTTTTTGCGCTTTTTATAGCCGTCCTTGCCCAGTTGAAGCTGGATGTCGCCGTCGAAGTTGTTCGGGTCAGGCACGCTAAGTGTGCCCAAGCTGCCATACAGCTCGATGTTGCGCACACCCGGCGGGTAGGCATCAAAGCTGGTGACGAGCGTGCCGGTGACATCGCCCGCAAAGCGCAGCAGGCAGGTGTAGTGCGTGGGCACGTCCACCTCGATGACACCGCCGCGCAGAGGCTCGCTGGTGATGTGGCGCGTGGCGTAGCTGCGCTTGGTCATGGCCATCACGCTTTGCACCGGTCCAAACAGCTGCACCAGCGCGGTAACATAATACGGTCCCATGTCCAGCATCGGTCCGCCGCCGTGTTTGTAGTAGAACTCCGGGTCGGGATGCCAGGACTCATGGCCGCGGCAGATCATGTGCGCCGCGAAGCCCACCGGCTGGCCGATTTCCTCCAGCAGCGCACGGCTGCCTTGGATGCCTGCGCCCATGAAGGTGTCGGGCGCGCCGCCCAGCCACAGATTTTTTTGGCGAGCAAGCTCGAACAACGCTTTGCCCTGCTCGAAGGTTGCGGCAAGTGGTTTTTCGGTGTAGACATGCTTGCCGGCCAGCAGCGCAGCTTGGGTGACTGCGAAGTGCTCGTCGGGTCTGGTGAGGTTGAGCACGATGTCCACTTGCTCGTCTGCAAACAGCGCATGCATGTCGTCGTAGATCTTCACGCCATACTGCTTGGCGGCTTGCTCGGCTTTTTCGCGCACGAGGTCGCACACACCAACGAGCTCCAACTGCGTGAAGCGCTTGGTGATGTTCTTGAGATAAATGCCGCTGATGTCGCCAACGCCGACCAACGCAACTTTCGTTTTCATCAATTCAGCTTCCTCTCATCCAAGTATTGCTTGTAATCCCAGCCGTTGGCGGCAGCCCAAGCGCGACCCTCGGCAGCCCAAAGCATGCCGCGGCGCATGAGCTCTTGCGCGGCAGGGGAGCGCTCAAACACGTTGTCCACGTGCCCAAGTGCGTTATAAAACACACGCCCCACGCCCCAATATTTCGTCCAAACCACGGGCATATCCACGGGCTTGTTGGACGCGTGATAGCCGTTCACGAGCGGGAAACGCGTGGTGGCCAGCACCTCAACGGCGGGGTCAACATGGAGGTAGTAATGCTCGCTTTTCACGGTGAAGTCCGCAATGCCTGCGGTGATGGGGCTTGAGCCACGCGCCACGTTGACGGTGTATTTCACTTTATCGCCGCCGGGGTGGCTCACCCATTGCCCGCCGGTGATGAACTGCCAGTCGGTGTCTTGCCGAAAGGCGTCGCACATGCCGCCGTGGTTGCCCGCCACACCAAGACCCGCGCCCACGGCTTGCACAATCGCTTTGGAGGCTTCACTGGGCAGTTCGCTGCTGG
>WQRM01000013.1 GCA_009786735.1 Oscillospiraceae bacterium
TTGCCGTTCGATGTAATCGTCCAGCTTGTAGTCACCCGCGGCACCGCAAGTGTCGTATAAAAACTGCCGCAGCAGCTCGCGCCCGCCCTCGGTGTGCTTGGTTTCGGGATGAAACTGCACGCCAAAGAGCTTCGCTTGTGCGTGCGCACAGGCGGCGATGCAAGCTTGCGTGTGCGCGGTTGCGGTGAAGCCATCCGGCAGGCGCGTGACGCAATCGCGGTGGCTCATCAATGCCAAGAATGACGACTTGGCTGGCTCGGCAGGTGTGACCTTCACGCGGCCATATTCGCCTGCTCCGCCCGGCGAAACCTGCCCGCCCAGCACATGGCACATCAGCTGCATGCCATAGCAAATGCCCAGCACGGGAATACCCAGCCGGAAGATTTCTGCGCTGCAACCGGGCGCGTCGGGTGCATACACGCTGTTGGGTCCGCCGGTGAGAATCAAGCCGATGGGGCGGCGGCGTGCGATTTCCTGCGCCGAAATGTTGCCCGGCACAATTTCGCTATACACCCCAAGGCTGCGCACCGTGGAGGCGATCAGTTGCTTGTATTGCCCGCCGAAGTCCAGCACCAATACCAATTCGTTCAAAGCTCCACCACTCCCTCATAAACTTTCACGCAGTTGCCGGTCATGAAAACCGTGTCGTCCGTCACGCGGATGGTCAACTCGCCGCCCAGCAGCTGCACGATGATGTCGGCGTTTTTGTCGCAGTGACCGTTGAGTATCGCCGCCACCGCCGCCGCACATGCGCCCGTGCCACAGGCGAGGGTTTCGCCACTGCCGCGCTCCCACACGCGCATGTTCAGTTGGTTTTTGCCAACCACTTCAACAAATTCGGTGTTCACGCGTTCGGGGAACAGCGGGTGATGTTCAAACAGCGGACCGATGTGCCGCAAGTTCAGCGCAGCCACGCCTTTGGTGAACACCACGGCATGCGGGTTGCCCATCGAAACACAGGTGATGTCGTATGTCGCGCCGTCAATCTCCACCGGCTGCGCCACAACACGCTCGCCCGGCAGCGCCACAGGAATGCACTGCGGCCACAGGTGCGCGGCATCCATGTCCACCCGCACTGCGCTCACCAGACCGTCCCGTGTGAACAGCTCCAGGGTTTTCACGCCGCTTAAGGTTTCGATGTGCATGCGGCGTTTTTGCACCATGCCGTTGTCATAAAGATACTTCGCCACGCAGCGGATGGCGTTGCCGCACATGCGGCCTTCGCTGCCGTCAATGTTGAACATGCGCATTTTCGCGTCGGCGATGTCCGATGGCAGAATGAGCACCACGCCATCGCTACCCACGCCGGTGTAGCGGTCAGACATGAACACCGCCAAGGATTCCGGCGAGTTGATTTCCAGGTCAAAGCAGTTGATGTAGATGTAGTCGTTGCCGCAGCCGTGCATTTTGGTGAAGGGCAGTTTGATGCGTTCGCTGCGCATGTTGTTGATGTCCACGAGTTCCGTGTTCAGCTCGCTGTAGCCCGAGCGCAGGCTGTCGGCCAGGGCGTGCGCGGTGTCGATGGAAGTCAAGCACGGAATGCCCAGCGCGCAAGCCAGACGGCGAATCTTCACCTCGTCCAGTGCGGGGTCGCGTCCTTTTTCGCTGGTGGAAACCACATAGCTGATTTGCCCGCTGTTGAGCAGTGTTGCGGTGTTGTTGTCCGCGCAGTCGTGGATTTTCTCCACGCTGGTCACGGCAAAGCCGCGCTCGGTCAAATACCGCGCAGTGCCGCGTGTGGCGAACAGCGTAAACCCAAGTTTGGCGAACTTCTCGGCAAGGTCGGGGACTTCCACGCGGTCATTTTCGCGCACGGTGATGAACACGCCGCCGCCGCGGTGCATTTTATAGCCCGCCGCCGCCAGACTTTTATACAGCGCTTCCTCCAAGTTTTTGCCAATGCCCAGCACTTCGCCGGTGGACTTCATCTCGGGACCAAGGTGGGTGTCGAGCCCCACGAGCTTCTCAAACGAGAACACCGGTGCTTTCACCGCAACATAGGGCGGCAGCTTCGCAATGCCGGACGCATAGCCCAAGTCGGCGAGTTTTTCGCCCACGCTCAAGCGGGTGGCGAGCTCGCACATGGGCACGCCGGTGACCTTGCTGATGTATGGCACGGTGCGGCTGGCGCGCGGGTTGACTTCGATGATATACACGTCGCCGTCATACAGCACATACTGAATGTTGACCAAACCGCGCACATGCAGCGCCATGCATAGCTGCTTGGTGATGTCAAACAGCCGCTGCGCCAGTTCGTCGTCCACGTGCAGCGCGGGATACACGGCAATGCTGTCGCCACTGTGCACGCCGGTGCGCTCGATGTGCTCCATGATGCCGGGGATGAGCACGTCTTTGCCGTCGCACAGGGCATCAACCTCAATTTCAAGCCCGCTCAAGTATTTGTCGATGAGCACGGGGTTCTCCTGCTTTTGCCGCAGGATAATCGCCATATACTCCGTGATGTCTTGCGCGCCGTGGGCGATGATCATGTTTTGCCCGCCCAGCACATAGCTCGGGCGAAGCAGCACCGGGTAGCCCAGCTGCTCGGCGGCGGCAAGTGCCTCGGCTTCGGTCATCACGCTGCGGCCTTGCGGGCGGTTAATTTGCAGCTGCTCCAGCAGGGCATCAAAACGCTCGCGGTCTTCGCACATGTCAATGCTGTCTGCCGATGTGCCGATGATGTTCACGCCGCGCTCATGCAACTGCTTGGTGAGTTTAATCGCCGTGCCGCCGCCAAAGGCAACAATCACGCCCACGGGTTGCTCCGTGTCGATGATGCGCATCACGTCGTTGATGCACAACGGCTCGAAGTACAGGCGGTCGGCGGTGTCAAAGTCGGTGGACACGGTTTCGGGGTTGTTGTTGATGACGATGACTTCGTAGCCCATGCGCCGCAGCGTCCACACGCAGTGCACGCAGGCATAGTCAAACTCAATGCCTTGCCCAATGCGGATCGGTCCGCTGCCCAGCACCACCACGCGCGGCTTTGTGCTTTTTTCAATGAACGGCAGGGCTTCGTTTTCCGTGCCGTTAACAATGGAGTAAAAGTAGGGCGTTTTCGCCTCAAACTCCGCCGCGCAAGTGTCTACCATCTTGTAGATCAGCTCGCCCTGCGGCAGGGTGTTGTTTTTGATGTTCACCAGCCCATGCAAGAACCATCGGTCAACTTTGGTGATCAGATGCAGCTCGTCAACCGTGTAGCCGCGCGCGAGGGCTTCGTAAAGCACGAACAACCGCTCGTCGGTCACGGTGTTGAGCCGCTCGCGCAGCTCGTCATCCGAGCAATGGGCGAGCTTCGGCATGTGCAAATCCTGCAGACCGATTTCTGCGCCGCGCACGGCTTTGAGCAAGGCTTCTTCAAACGTATCCGCAATGGCCATGACCTCGCCGGTGGCTTTCATCTGCGTGCCGAGGGTGTTTTGGGCATACACAAACTTGTCAAACGGCCACTTCGGGAACTTCACCGCCACGTAGTCCAGTGCAGGCTCAAACGCGGCGTAGGTCGTGCCGGTGACGGCGTTCTTGATTTCGTCGAGGGTGTAGCCGATGGCAATCTTGGTGGCAACTTTGGCAATGGGATAGCCCGTGGCTTTGCTCGCCAGCGCCGATGACCGCGACACCCGCGGGTTGACCTCAATGACGGCGTAGTCAAAGCTGTGCGGGTGCAGAGCCAGCTGCACGTTGCAGCCGCCCTCCACGCCCAGCGCCTGCACGATGTCTAAGCTGGCGGTGCGCAGCATTTGGTATTCACGGTCGGCGAGCGTCACCGTTGGCGCGATGACGATGCTGTCGCCGGTGTGCACGCCAACGGGGTCAAAGTTTTCCATGCTGCACACGATGTTGCAGTTGCCCGCGCCGTCGCGCATGACCTCAAACTCCACTTCCTTCCACCCGGCGATGGATTTCTCAATCAGCACCTGTGTGATGGGCGAAAGCGCCAGCCCGTTTTCTGCAATTTCGCGCAGCTTCGCTTGGTTTTCTGCAATGCCGCCGCCACTGCCGCCGAGCGTGAACGCCGGACGCACCACCACGGGGTAGCCCAAGTCGTCCGCGATGGCAAGCACGGTGTCGATGTCGTGCGCAATGGCCGACGGCACGCAGGGCTGGTTGATTTCCTCCATGGTTTCCTTGAAGATCAGCCTGTCCTCGGCGCGGTCAATCGTTTCGGGTGATGACCCCAGCAGCCGCACATTCATCTTGTCCAGGAATCCCTCTTTGGCCAGCTGCATGCACAGCGTCAGCCCGGTTTGCCCGCCCAAGCCTGAGAGAATGCTGTCGGGGCGTTCTTTCTCGATGATGCGCTTGATGGTGTTGAGCGTGAGCGGCTCGATGTAGATTTTGTCGGCAATGTTGCTGTCGGTCATGATCGTGGCAGGGTTGGAGTTGACCAGCACGATTTCGATGCCGTCATCTTTGAGCACGCGGCAGGCCTGTGTGCCGGCGTAGTCAAACTCGGCGGCTTGGCCGATAACAATTGGTCCCGAGCCGATGACGAGAACTTTCTTAATATCTTTATTCAGCGGCATGTGCGTTCATCCTTTCTACAAATCGATCAAACAGGAACATCGTGTCTAGCGGGCCGCCGCGCGCCTCGGGGTGGAACTGCACCGAAAAGCTCTTGCCATAGTCAAGGCCTTCGCAGCTGCCATCGTTGACGTTGACGAACGAGCTGTTGGGCGCAACCACCTCGTAGCCGTGGTTTTGGCTGCTGATATACACCCGTCCGGTGGCGAGATCCTTCACCGGCTGGTTCGCACCGCGGTGCCCAAATTTGAGCTTGCGCGTGGTGTGCCCCTGGGCAAGCGCGAGCAGCTGATGCCCCAGACAAATGCCGAAGATGGGCAAGCCTTTGCTTTCCAGCTGCGCAATGGTTTGGATAATGGGCGCGTTGGCGGGCTCTGCGGGGTCGCCTGGACCATTGCTGAGCATGATCCCCGCAGGGTTGAACGCCATGATTTGCGCAGCCGTGGCGTTGTGCGGGAATGTCCACACTTCGCAGCCGCGTGCTTCCAGCGCATGTGCAATGCCGCGCTTTGCGCCAAAGTCCAGCAGTGCCACACGGTGACCTGTGCCAGCGCCTTGCTTGACAATTTCACGCGATGACACCGCCGCCACTGCGTTGGTGATGGCATAGGCCGCGGCGTCAGCTTGGTCAGCTTGCGTGGGCGGCGTGGTGGTGATTTTGCCGTTCATCACGCCCTGCGTGCGGATGGTTTTCGCCAGCGCACGGGTGTCGATGCCGCAAAGCCCCACGATGCCATGTTGCTGTAAAAAAGCACCAAGACTACCCTCATTGCGAAAGTTAGAGGGCGTTTGGCACGGATACTTTGTGATGTAAGCGTTCACGGCAATGCAGTTGCTTTCAAAATCGGGGGGAATGATGCCGTAGTTACCGATGAGCGGAAAGGTTTGCACCACAATCTGCCCATGGTAGCTTTGGTCGGTCAGGGTTTCCAAATAGCCGGTCATGCCGGTGGTGAACACCACCTCGCCGGTCACGTCGCCCGCCGCGCCGAAGCTTTCGCCCTCAAACACCGCGCCGTTTTCGAGTATCAGATACACCTTCATGTTGCATCTCCTTCCAGGTCATCTTTTTTTGTCTGTGAGTGCGCGCCTTCGCCGCTGAAGCAATAGGCGCAAAACGGCATCTTGCTTTTGCGGCAGGCTTGTTTGAGCCCTTCAATGCTGATGAAGCCCAAGCTGTCTGCGCCAATGCGTCGTCGGATTTCCTCCAAGCCCACTTTGTTGGCAATGAGGTTTGCTTCGTCGTCGATGTCTGTACCATAATGGCAGGTGAAGCGAAACGGCGGCGACGACACCCGCATGTGCACCTCGGCAGCGCCGGCAGCTTTGAGGCTGCGCACAATCTTGGCGCTGGTGGTGCCGCGCACAATGGAGTCATCCACCAGCACAACACGCTTGCCGCGCACGTTTGCCGTCAGCGGGTTGAGCTTGAGCCGCACGGCACTGTCGCGCTGGCTTTGCGTGGGATAGATGAAGCTGCGACCGATGTAGCGGTTCTTCACAAAGCCTGACGCAAGCGGGATTCCGCTGGCAGCGCTGTAGCCACTGGCGGCTTCCAGACCGCTGTCGGGCACGCCGCACACCACGTCGGCATCCACGGGATATTCCGCCGCCAGCACCTGCCCCATGTGATAGCGCGCTTCGTACACACTCAGCCCGTCAATCACGGAGTCCGGTCGCGCGAAGTATACATACTCGAATATGCACAGCCCGCAGTGTGGGTTCTTTTGCTGCAGCACCGTGTTGCGGTAGGTGACTTTGCCTTGTTGTATCACCAGCATTTCGCCGGGGCGCACATCGCCCGTGTGCGCGAACCCGCAGGCATCCAGGGCGCAGCTTTCGCTGGCGACGGCGATGCCGGTTTCGTTTTGCCCCATGCAAAGCGGACGAAACCCATCTGCGTCGCGCAGCGCAATGAGCTCGCCGTCACCGGTGGCAATCACCAGCGAAAACGCGCCTTGCAGCAACCCGGCAGCGGTGATAATGCCCTGCAGCGTGCTTTGTTGCTGCGTGATGCAAAACGCAATGAGTGACGACACCACTTCGCTGTCGCTGGTTGCATGAAAGCGCAAGCCGTTGTCGCGCAGCCATTGCTTGAGCTCCCGCGCGTTGGTGATGTTGCCGTTGTGCGCGGTGGCGATGCGCCCGGTGAGGTATTCCGTGACGAACGGGCCCACGTTTTCGCGGCAGTTGTTGCCAGTGGTGGAATAACGCGCATGCCCCACGGCAACTTTGCTCTGCGGCAGTTGCGCCAGCGCCCCGCCCGAAAACACCTCGCTGACCAAGCCAACGTTTTTGTGGCAGCGAAGACCGCTGTCCGTTGCCACGGCGATGCCCGCGCCTTCTTGCCCGCGGTGTTGCAGCGCCAGCAGACCGTTGTAGGTTAGCCCGGCGGCTTCGTCGGCATGCAGGCTCACCCCGAACACCGCACATTCTTCGCGTAGTTTATCGTTCATGGCATCACCAAATATTCATCACGCCCGGGTCCCACCGACACATATTTAATGGGGCAACCCACGGCTTGTTCAAGGTAACGGATGTAGTCTAGCGCCGTCTGCGGCAAGTCTTCGGGGCAGCGGCAGTGCGAAACATCGCCAAAGCCCGGCAGATATTCAAACACCGGCTTGGCGGCTTGCAGCGCTGCACCGCAGGGGAAGTCTTGGGTTTGCACGCCGTCGATTTCATAAGCCACACAAACGGGGATTTCCTCCATGTAGCCGAGGCAGTCAAGCTTCGTCAGCGCGAGTTCATTTGCGCCTTGCATGGTCACGCCATAGCGACTGGCCACCACATCAAAGCCGCCCACGCGGCGAGGTCTGCCCGTTGCCGCGCCGAACTCCGCGCCCGCTTGGCGCAGCGCATGCGCTTGATCACCTTGCATTTCCACCGCGAATGGTCCTTCGCCCACGCAGGAAGAAAACGCTTTCATCACGCCCAGCACGCGGTCGAGCGTCGCGCCGGGAACACCTGCACCGATGGGCGCATAGCTCGCCAAGGTGTTCGACGACGTGGTGTAGGGGTAGATGCCATAGTCGATGTCGCGCAGCGCACCCAGCTGTGCCTCAAACATGATGTCTTTGCCGGCGCGCACCGCCTCGTTGAGATACACCGTGGTGTCGCAGACAAACGGCAGCAACGGCTCGCTGTGTTGCGCCAGCCAAGCCATGGTGTCCTCCAGCTGCGCCTGCTTACCATAAGCCCCCAGCGTCAGGTTCTTCCAGTCCAGAATATCCCCGAGCATGTTGGCAAGGTTGTTGCCGCGCAAATCGCCCATGCGCAGCGCCTTTTTCATGTATTTATCGCCATACACCGGCGCGATGCCGCGTCGGGTCGAGCCATATTTCTTGTCGCCCAGGCGTTCCTCTTCCGCGATGTCCTGCTGCACATGATACGGCAGGCAGATGATGGCTTTGTCGCTGATTTTCAGCTGAGCGGGCGTGAGCACCACGCCTTTTTCGCGCAGCGCAGCCAGCTCGCCGCACAGGTGAGCCAAGTCAATGACCATGCCTTGCCCCATCACGTTCACCACGCCGTCGCGCAGCACGCCGCTGGGCAGCAGGTTAAGGATAAACTTGCCTTTGTCGTTCATCACCGTGTGTCCGGCGTTGTTGCCGCCTTGGTAGCGACAAATCACGTCGTGACTTTCCGACAGCAAGTCCACCATGCGACCTTTGCCCTCGTCGCCCCAGTTGATACCCACAATTGCAGTTAACATCGTGACCCTCCTTAGACTTTGATTTCGATGTCCACGCCCAACAGCACTTGATTGGCCTGCAGCACCGGCTGCACTTGCGCCAAAAACTCCTCGGTTTGCTCTGCCGCGCGCCCGGTGAAGTCCTCGGCACGCAGCATCGCATGCAGCTCGTCTTCTGTCATGCCAAACGCCGCGTCACCGGCGATGCGCGCAAGCAGGTCGTTGTCGCCGCCGTGCAGCTTGATTTCCTTCGCCGCTGCAACGCTGTGCACACGAATGCGCTCGTGCAGCTGTTGGCGGTCGCCGCCGCGCTTCACGCCATGCATCAGAATGTTCTCCGTGGCCATGAACGGTAGCTCTTCCTGCAGGTGCTTTTGCATCACCTTGGGATAAACCGCAAGCCCCTGCACAATGTTGATCACCAGCGACAGCATGGCATCCACCGCCAAGAATGCTTCGGGGATGGCAATGCGGCGGTTGGCGGAGTCATCCAGCGTGCGCTCCAGCCACTGCGCACTTGCGGTGAGCGCCGGGTTCAGCGCGTCCACCATCACATAGCGCGCAAGGGAAGCAATGCGCTCGCTGCGCATGGGGTTGCGCTTGTATGCCATCGCGCTTGAGCCAACCTGCCCGCTCTCGAAGGGCTCGTCGGCTTCCTTGAGGTGAGACAGCAAGCGAATGTCGTTGGAAAACTTGTGCGCACTTTGCGCAATGCCCGACAGCACGCTGAGCGTGTAGTAGTCCACCTTGCGTGAGTAGGTCTGCCCACTCACCGCATAGCACGCAGCGAAGCCCATTTTGTCGGCAATCATCTGCTCCAGGGTTTTCACGTTGTCGTGGTCGCCGTCAAACAGCGCAAGGAAGCTCGCGCTGGTGCCGGTGGTGCCGCGGCAGCCCAGCAGCTTGAGGTTGCCCAGCACAAAATCCAGCTGCTCCAAGTCAAACAGCAAATCTTGCAGCCACAACGTTGCGCGTTTGCCCAGCGTGGTGGGCTGCGCCGCCTGAAAGTGCGTGAACGCTAGGCACGGCAAGCCTTTGTGTTGCTCGGCAAAGCTGCTCAGCGCAGCGATGGCGTTCACCAGCAGCTTTTTCACGTGCAGCAACGCCGCGCGCTGCTGGATGATGTCCGTGTTGTCGCCCACATAGCACGACGTTGCGCCCAAGTGGATAATCGGCGCCGCGGCGGGGCATTGCTCGCCAAACGCCAAGATGTGCGCCATCACGTCGTGCCGGGTTTCGCGTTCGTGCTGCTGCGCGACGGCATAGTTGATGTCATGCACATGCGCGCGCATTTCGGCAAGCTGCTCATCGGTGATGGCAAGCCCCAGCGCCTGTTGACTTTCCGCCAGTGCAATCCACAGCTTGCGCCATGTGCTAAACTTGTTGTCGTCCGAAAAAATGAACTGCATTTCTTCGCCGGCATAGCGCTTGCACAGCGGGTTTTCGTACTTATGCGACATCGCTCAACCTCCGTAGCACTTCTTCGTAGCCATCCAGCACGTTGCCCAAGTCACGCCGAAACCGGTCTTTGTCGAGCTTCTCGCCTGTTTGCATATCCCACAGGCGGCAGGAGTCCGGCGAGATTTCGTCGCACAAGATGATGTGCCCATCAAAGCGCCCAAACTCCAGCTTGAAGTCAACCAGACGAATCTCCGCCCGAGCAAACAGCACGCACAGCAGCTCGTTGATGCGCTTGGCCTGCGCAATCATGTCGGTCAGCTCGTCCTGCGTTGCAAGACCAATGGCAGTGATTTGGCTGCCGTTGATCATCGGGTCACCCAGCTCGTCGCTTTTCACGCTGAATTCGATGGTTGGGTGTTGCAGCGCGCTGCCTTCCTCCACGCCATATTTACGCGAGAAACTGCCGGCTGCCACGTTGCGCACAATCACTTCCACCATGACAATCTCGGCTTGTTTCACCAGCGCACTGGTTTCGTCAAGCACCTCAACCAAGTGAGTTTGCACGTCGTGCTGCGCCAAATAATCATAAATCAGGTTTGAGATTGCCGCGTTCAACCGCCCCTTGCCAGCAAGCTCCTCTTTCTTCTTGCCATCAAAGGCCGTTGCCGTGTCTTTGTAGCGCACCAGCAGCACATCGTCGCTTGGTCCGCGCAACAACACCTTTGATTTACCCTCATACAAGATTTCGTCCATACTGCTGCCTCCCGCTTCAAGAATAAAAAAGGCGCTCATCATGCGACAGCGATGCCACAGGATGAGCGCCTTTGCTCTTTTTCTATTTTATCACGAAAGCATTGCGTTGTCAAGAGGTTTTTTAAAGAAGCACAGGACATTTTCTTTATAACTGTGTCTAAGCGGCTGCTCACCACAGGCCTGTAGGCTCGCATGAAAAAATGCACGCATATCGCGTGCCGCTAAGCAAAAATATATGCGATGGAGCACGCGAGGGAGCTCCACCGCAGGTGGTGCCGCTGACCGGGGTCGAACCGGTACGGTATTTCTACCGAGGGATTTTAAGTCCCTTGTGTCTGCCAATTCCACCACAGCGGCGTGCTAAACCAGAAGGTTTCGCATCCTCAATAGTATAGCACAGACGCAGGGGGATGTCAACTAGAATTTCGCTTGCGCCAGCCGCTGCACGTCGTTGATGTTGCGCACGAGGGGATGGTCGGTGCGTTTTGCCCAGCCGGCGCGCAGCATGAGAGCCGTGTGAAAGCCCAGCGCTTTCGCGCAATCGAGGTTATGCGCGCTGTCGTCCACAAACAGCGTTTCTGCAGGCACGATGCCGTGATGTTCGATCGCCGAGTGGAATAATTTCCCCTCATCGCCTTTGAGGTGACCGTAATCGCTGGACATGATGAGGTCATCGAGCAATGGCAGCACGCCGTGGTGTTGCAGCACGCTGCGCAGCGACGGCCAGGTGTCGGAAATCACCACCACGCGGTAGTGCGCTTTCAGCGCGGCAATGCCGGGCAGCACGTCGCCATAAACCTTCACCTTGTCCGGGTCGTACACGGTGAATTGCGCGAGGGCTTGGCAAGCTTGCTNAAGGTTTTTGGTGATGCCGCAGCCGCTTAACAGCTTGTGATAAAACACCAAAAACTGCTCAAACTCCTCTTGCTCGGTGCGGACGAGGTGGTTGTTGTTGAGACATTGCTGTGCGGCGTGTTGTGCGGCTCTGTGGTGGCGAGCCAGCCGCAGCGTGTTGCCCGCGCCAAGTATTTTCCACGTGTGCAGCGGCAAAAACCAGTGTCCCGAACGTGGGCACGCGAGCACGCGGCCGTAGTCCAGCGCGATTGTCGTGATCATGTTGCTCTCCTTGGCGGTGTTTTGTATAGTATAATACACCTGCGGTGGGCTCTGTCGCTTCGCGGTGCATTAATCATCTAGCATCTAAAATCTAAACGTCTAGCGTCTATTATAGCATAGACACCACGAGAAAGCAAGCAAAATCCACCTCTGGAGGTGGACATGATGAGGGCTACTTATACGAAGCGCGAACAGTGCCCATGTGCGTTTGCCACGGCACGCAATCGCCTTTGCCGTTGACAACTTCGACCTGAAGTTCGCCGAGTTTTGGCTTTAGCCTGCGCGTGAACCATTCTGCGACACTATTTCTTTCAGCTTCTTTTTGCTTATATGGGTAATCTGAAACCTTCTCATTCTCTGTCGCGCGGATAACAATGCGAACACCTTCTGTTTTGAACACTTTTTCCTCAAACTCCGTTACGGTTATCTCACTGTTGTTCATGCTTGGTCTCCTTTTTCATTTTTAATCAATCATCGCATGTCCTATTATATCACACATTTCGATAAACCGCAATCCGCAATTTAACAGAATATCAAGTGCGGTTTTTTTTTTTTTGTGCAGTTCGTCGAAATCGAAAAAGCATCTTGACAAATGCCCCGCAAGTGTGTATAATGATAAGGTAAAGTTGGTATTTATGGCAGTGAGGTCCCACCCGTTCCCATCCCGAACACGGTAGTTAAGCTCACTTGCGCCGACAATACTTGGCTGGAGACGGCCCGGGAAGATAGGTCAACGCCAACATTACATATTCCTCCTTAGCTCAGTTGGTAGAGCATGCGGCTGTTAACCGCAGGGTCGTTGGTTCGAGTCCAACAGGGGGAGCCACCACGAAACCCGCGATGCGTAAGGCATTGCGGGTTTTTGCTATGCCCTGGTTGCGCTGAAAAATGGCTCGTGCTAACAGATTTGCTAACAACTTGCCGCCAATGACTGCGCAACGTTGTCCGCGATGTGTTTTTTGCGCGAAAAATCCAAGTGACCATACACGTCCATGGTGATGCTGATGTTCGCGTGACCAAGCCATTCCTGCACATCTTTGGGAGTCATCCCCATGGCCAACAGCAAGCACGCGCTGCTGTGCCGCAGGTCATGAAAACGAATATGGGAAAGCCCATGCTTCTTTGTGACTTTGGCGAAATTTCTGCTCACGTAGGAAGGGTCATAAGGCTTACCGCTCGCCCACTTGAAGATATACGGAGTTTCGATATACTCCCCGCCGAACAATTGACGATTTTCTTCCTCTGCGGCTTTGGCTTGCAATAACAATTCGCGGATGTCGGGCAGCAAGGGAAAAGAGCGATAACTGGATTTTGTTTTGGTGGTGTCTTTTTCTACAACCGTGCGCATTTGTACCCTGCTATGCTTGACGGTGAGCAAGTCGTTTTTGAAGTCCACGCTATCCCATTGCAGGCCACTGAGCTCGCTTAGGCGCAGTCCATATACTACCGTCACCCGAAAGAGGGCATAAAGTGGCTCATTTCGCAACACATCAAACATGTGATTCAGTTCTTCTTGGTTGTAAAACTGGTACTCATGCCGCACCGCTCTTGGCAATAGCAAGCCCTCGCAATAGTTCGCTTGAATTAAGTTCGCCTGCACAGCAGCCTTTAGCGCGAGCTGTAGCACATTTTTAATATGCCGTATCGTTTTGGGCGCCAAGCCGCCTTTGCCATCTTTACGCCCGCTCGTGTGCTTGTGGTCGATATAGTCTTGCAAGAGCGGGCGATTGAGTTCTGCAAGCGTGGTGGCCGCTTGGTCGAAATAGGGCAGCACATGATTTTTTGCCGTGATGTCATAGCCCTGCCATGTCACGGGGTCGAGCCGCCTTTGGGTTTGCTCTAACCAACGGCGCACCCAGTCGCTGAAACGCATGTCGCTTTCGGGCAAAGCGGTTTGCTGCCGCTCAATTTCCAAATCAAACTCACGCACTCGCGCGGATAATAATGCCCTCGCCTCACGCGCATTACCCTTTGCGGGCAAGCCTGTGGATTCCATTTTCTGCTTGCGTTTGCCGTTTTCGTAACACTCAAGCATCATATAATATGAATCGCCTTTTTTCAAGCTGCGAACCACAAGATGGCCGCTAACTAGTTTGCCTTTGATGATTACGGGTTTTGTCATGCCATAACTCCTTTCTGGCTGACAGAGGATAACCCGCCATTACGCGTATAATTATACTCGTTTTCAGCCAAAAAGTCAAGCACACTGGATTTTGGGATCAAGATTCTTCGCCCCAATTTAATGCTGTGAATCCGCTTGGAGTTCACCAGTGCATAGGCTGCATTTTTGCCGATGCCTAAATTCTTCGCTAACAGTTGGACGTTCCACACGTCCGGGGAATTTATAAACATATTGTTATTTATCTTTCATTAAAATGTCAATTCAAATTCGCCGTGGATCATTTTAATGCTGTACGCATCCTTAACAACAGGACGCAGGAATGCCGTTTTGGGCTTGGCACAGAGACAAAACAGAGCCTTATGCGCCTTTATCGCCGCCCCTTCGCCTTTTCAAACGAAACACTGAAAGCCCTTGGGAGATACTGTTTTTTCTGACCAAATTCGTTAATAAACTAGGCAAGTCCCCCATCAAAAACAATTTTCCATCACCCTTCGAGTGTCACGCTTTAGCGTTGTGAACGCCTTGATACACAAGGGTTTTTTGGGGCTAATTTTACGTGGCAAGGTACTTTTACCTTCTTGAAAAAAGTAGGGGCTAAACCGTGACTTTTAGCCGTTTTGGGGTAAGCGTCAAATAGAAAAGCACCTGTACAGGTGCTTTTCTATTTGACGCTTACTTTGTAAACGAAACAAATGCGCCGATAAATCCTAAGACCGCCCGTGCTAGTAGCAAGCCCATTAGAACAAACGAAAGAGGTGCGCTTTTCTTCTTATGAAG
>WQRM01000014.1 GCA_009786735.1 Oscillospiraceae bacterium
TGAACATCCACCCCATCGTCACGCCTGCCGGCAATCCCTACACGGATGTCAACACGGCGGCGCTGGTGGGCTACCCCGGCGGATTCCGTGAAGTGACCCTCGATGGCCGCCGCATGACGGTGAAANCCCGCTACCTCGACGACCTCGGCGTTGACACCGGCGGGCTGCCTGCGCGTGAGTATCTCGCCAACCATTTTGACTACTTGCTGCGCTCCATCGTGGAAAGCGCCGCCAATGACATCGACAAACTCGCCGATCTCGCTGGCGGTTTCAGCGTGGAAAAAGAAGTCATCTACAAAAACCAGCGGATTATTCGCATCGCAGGGCGCTACATCAACCGCGCGAACCTCGGCAGCGTGGCGCGGCTGTTGTGCGTGCGTATCCCAAAAGAGGCGCGCCACATCAAGGTGAAGGCGCTGTTTCTGGAGCTCGTGCGCAACATCTATGGCGGCGAAGAACACTATGGTCCCGACACGCCTGTGGGGCAAGCGGTGCTGACTGCCATGCGCCGTGCAAACGGTCTGCTCAAGCGTTTCGGCGTAAAGCTCCCCGAAACAATGCTTCCGCTGGATGCGTTTGTGGGCAGCTTGATTTACGACCCGATTGACGACTTGGAAGCAGTAATCGAGTTATGATTTTTGCAACTTTTTTGAAAAAAAGTTGCGCAAAAAACTTTAGTCGCGCTGCGCGCGTGGGGAGTCTATAGATGTCAATAGCCGAAAGTCGCATTGCGCAGCTGCGAAACGAAATCCACTACCACAACCAAAAATACTACGTTGACGATGCGCCCGAAATCGCCGACCGCGACTTCGACATGCTCCTGCGCGAGCTGGAGAACCTCGAAGCCGCGCACCCCGAGCTCGTCACGGCGGACTCCCCCACCCAGCGCGTGGGCGGCGACGCGAGCGCGCAGTTCACGCCGGTGGCGCATGCCGTGCCGCTGCAGAGCCTGCAAGACTTGTTCGACGAAAGCGAGTTGCGGGGCTGGCTAGACGGTCTGCTCGCCAAGCAGCCCGAGGCGCAATTTGTGGTTGAGCCGAAAATCGATGGGCTCTCCGTGGCGTTGAGCTACGAGCAGGGCGTGTTCGTGCGCGGCGCAACCCGCGGCAACGGCGAAACCGGCGAAGATGTGACCGCCAACCTGCGCACGATTAAAGCCATCCCCCTGCGGCTGAACGAACCCGTCACGCTGACGGTGCGAGGCGAAGTTTACATGCCACGCACGGTGTTTGCCCAGCTGGAGGGCTTCAAGAATCCGAGGAACGCGGCCGCCGGTGCGCTGCGCCAAAAAGACCCAACCATCACCGCGCAGCGCAAGTTGAGCATCTTTTGCTTTGGCGTGTTGCACAGCAATGGTTTGACCTACGCGGACGACGAGCAGGCGCTTGCGCTCATGCGGCGGCTGGGCTTGCGCGTGATTGCGCACAAACTGTGCGCCACGGCGGATGAAGTCCTCGCCGAAGTGCAGCGCATTGGCACGGCACGCGCGAGCCTGCCGTTTGACATCGACGGCGCAGTCATCGCCGTCAACCAGCATGAGATTCGCCAACGCATGGGTGCAACGTCGAAGTTCCCGCGCTGGGCGGCAGCGTTTAAGTACCCGCCCGAGGAGCGCGAAACCACTGTGCTTGGCGTGGAAGTCACCGTGGGGCGCACGGGCGTGCTCACCCCCACCGCGGTGCTTGCGCCTGTGCTGCTTGCAGGTAGCACCGTCGCGCGCGCCACGCTGCACAACCAGGAGCAGATCAACGACAAAGGCATCCACATCGGCACGCGGGTGCTGCTGCGCAAGGCTGGTGATGTCATCCCCGAAA
This sequence comes from Oscillospiraceae bacterium, assembly GCA_009786735.1. Lineage (GTDB taxonomy): Bacteria > Bacillota > Clostridia > Oscillospirales > Acutalibacteraceae > WRMQ01. The sequence goes on from WQRM01000014.1 coordinate 1,815, forward strand.
TCGTGCGCGTGGTGCAGTCCACGAGTGACGAAATCTACCAACTCCCCACTGCGTGCCCAAGCTGCGGCACGGCGGTGCGTCTTGACGGTGCGGCACTGCGCTGCGAAAACGTAGCGGGCTGCCCGGCGCAATTGCTGCGGCGCTTGAGCCATTTCTGCAGCCGCGCGGCGATGAATATCGAGGGGCTAAGCGAGGCGATTTTGCACAAGCTGGTTGACGCTGGACTGGTGCAGGGCGTGGCGGATTTGTATACTCTGCAGCCCGAGCAGCTCGCCAACCTAGATGGCTTGGGCGAGAAATCGGCGCAGAATTTGTGTGCGGCCATCGCGACGAGCAAGGCGCAAGAACCCGCGCGGCTGCTGTTTGCGTTGGGGCTGCGCCATGTGGGCGAGGATGCCGCAAAGCTGCTGCTGCGGGAATACCGCACGCTTGATGCCCTCACGCAAGCCGATGACGTGACGAAAATCCACGGCATCGGTGCTGCGGTGGCCGAGAGTTTGCGCGGCTACTTCAGCCAACCGGCGAACTTAGACTTGCTCACCCGGTTGCGCGAACTCGGTCTCAACATGACCACCGCCCTGCCCGCGCAAACCGGCGGCGCGCTCGTGGGCAAAACCTTCGTCATCACCGGCACACTGCCCACGCTCGGGCGCAAAGAAGCCGCCGCGCTCATCGAAGAACACGGCGGTCGGGTGAGCGGCTCGGTGTCCGCCAAGACGGATTTCCTCCTCGCGGGCGAGGCGGCTGGCAGCAAGCTCGCCAAGGCGCAGGGGCTGGGCGTGGCCGTGCTGAGCGAGGACGAATTCTTGCTACTTTTTTGAAAAAAAGTAGCGCAAAAAACTTTTGCCGCTTCGCGATGCATATTTATCAAGATAGCCCCGCCTCCCCCTCTCTGCGAGGCAGGAAGCGGGGGTTCATTTTATTTTAATCGTCCACCGCGAAGCGGCTAGGTTTTTTTGGTTCTTTTTTTGCAAAAAAAGAACAGAAACTACTTCGCCGCAAAGCGCAGCACATTCCAGCTGGCTTTTTGCAGTTGGGTTTGATACAAGCCGTTGTCGAGCACACCGGCTTGTTCTTGTTTTGGTGCGACGGCTTGCCCCGCCGCGCTGTTGCGCTGCTGCAGGTTGTCGCAGGTGAGCGAGATGTGCTCCACCAAGGCGTAGCCGGGGAAGTCACGCAGGTCAACGTCGAAGGCGGTTGCGTCGCTCAGGTCGCGGTTGACGGCGAAGACCGTAAGCGTGCTGTTTTCTTCATCGTAAACTGCTACGCTGTCCACATCCGGAACGTCGGTAAAATCGCGGGTGTCGTGTTTGCCGCAGCTGAGCACCGGCTGCAGCGCCACACCTCTGCCGAAGTTCGACACATGCTGGTAAGGATAATAGGTCGGCTGCGCCCAAGCGATGCCGTTTTGCTCGGTCATGATGGGCGCGATGACGTTCACCAGCTGCGCCAAGCACGCCATGCGCACGCGGTCGCAGTGCTTGAGCATGCTGATGAGCATCAGCCCCACCAGCAGTGCATCCTCGAAGGTGTAGAGATCCTCCAGCAGCGGCGGGGCAATGCCCCACGGCCGGTTTTTCATGATGTCGTTGTCTGCGGCGTTGGAGNGATACCACACATTCCACTCGTCAAAGCTGAGCATCATGGTTTTTTTGCTGCGCTGTTTTGCCTTGATGTAATCGCAGGTGGCCACCACCGTTTTGATGAAATGCTCCATCTCCAGTGTTTTGGCGAGGAAGTTCGGCGTGTCTTCGTTGCGGCGCCCATAATATTGGTGCAGCGAGATGTAATCCACGCAGTCGTAGGTCAAATCAAGCACCTTGGCCTCCCATTCGGGGAAGGTGCGCATGCCAGCGCTTGAGCTGCCCACGGCCACCAGCTCAAGGTTCGGGTCAAACATTTTCATCGCCTTGGCGGTTTGCGCGGCAATGCGGCCATACTCCTGCATGGTTTTGTGCCCCACTTGCCAAGCACCGTCCAGCTCGTTGCCCAAGCACCACACCTTGAAATTGTAGGGTTCTTTTGCGCCGTGGGCAATGCGCAAGTCGCTGAATTTGCTGCCACCGGGATGGTTGCAATATTCCAGCAGATTCATGGCATCTTCCACGCCACGTGTGCCCAGATTCACCGCCATCATCACTTCGCTGCCCGCTTTTTTGCACCAGCGCGCAAATTCGTCTGTGCCCACCCAGTTGGGCTCGGTGGTGCGCCAGGCCACGTCAAGGCGCTGCGGACGTTGATCCACAGGTCCCACGCCGTCTTCCCAAAAGTAATTGCTCACAAAGTTGCCGCCGGGATAGCGGATAATCGGCACGCGCAACTCTTTGACGAGCGCAAGCACGTCACCGCGAAAGCCTTCTTCGTCCGCCGTGGCATGGTCGGGCTGATAAATCCCGCCATATACCGCACGCCCCAAATGCTCAATGAACGAGCCATACAGCCGCTCGTCCACCTCGGCGATGGCGAAATCTTTGCTAAACAGCACCTTGGCTTTTTTGCTCATGTGTTTCTCCTTCATCTTGTAGGGACAGCGCCCCAGCGCTGTCCGGAATTTTGATGTTGTTAACGGGACGCGCAGGGGCGCGTCCCTTACACATTACCCCCACACCGGTGTCACTGCGCTAAGCGGACCGGTTTCGGGCAGCCAGCGGCGCCCTTGGGTCAGTTGTTCGTATGGCGCGAGGATGGTGATGTTGGTGAGGTTTTCCGCTTGATAAAACGCGAAGTCACCGATGTAACGCACGGTGGACGGGATGGTGATTTGCGTCAGCCCGCGCATGCGCAAAAAGGCGTCGTTGCCGATGTGCGCCAGACCCTCGGGCAGGTTGAGTTGCTCAATGTGCACCGCACCGTGGAACGCGCGCGTTTCAATCACGCGCAAGGTGGATGGCAGCACTACCTCGTGCAGGGCAATGGCGTGGTAAAACGCCGCATGCGCGATGGTCTGCACACCCTCGGGCACGGTGTAGCTCACCGTGGCTTGCAGCTCGCCGTCAACATACACCGCTGTGTTGGCGTTGGGATACACCACCAAACGCGTCATGTCTGCGCTAAACAGCACGCCGTCATGGGTGGTGAAGGCGGGGTTATCTTCGTGCACCACAAATTCCTGCAAAAAGCGGTTGTTGTTGATCGCCCAGCCGTGCAGCTCAACAAGATTAGCCCCAAATTCTATCACGCGCAAATCGTCGCTGCGCATGATGGCCATCGCACCGATGCCGGTTACAGGCAAACCGTTGAGCTCATCGGGGATGGTCAGCGTGTGCTCACCCGCCACATTGCGCACTCCCACGAGGGTGTAGCCTTGGCCATCGTCGTTGCGCACAAACTCCATGTTGTCCACGCGCTCGCGCGGGCGAAAATCCAGCAGGCAGCCGGTGAGGAGCGCGCCCAACAGCGCCGCACACAGCAAAACAATACTCAATTTTTTCATGCAGATACCTCCCCCTCTTGGTCAGCTTGAGCTTCTTTTTCGGCGACACGGGCTTTGAGGTCCGCACTGATTTGCGCCATTTTTTTCGGCGTGAGGTCGTAGAAGATAAACGGCAGCGCCGAAATCGCCGAGCATATCACCGTGAACCAGATGTTGGTGGTGGCAAAGGCGCGGAAAAACTCGGGGTCATACAAAATATCCATGTCGCCGAAAAATCCGGCGCGCGCCAGCAAAAACGGCAGCACATAGCCCATGAGCATCAGCAGCGGGTCGGTGATGTAGCGGAAGTAGGTGTTCACGCTCATTTCAAGGCGCTCGCCGCTCTTCCATTGTTGATAGTCCCAAATGTCGCCCACAAGGGTGTTGTTGACCACGTCGTTGCTGGACTGCAAGAAGCTGCGCAGCATCACCACCGCCATGAGCGCCACGAGCATCCAGGTGGGGTTTGCGATGCCGGTGGCAGGGATGAGCAACACCAACACGCCGGACATCAGCAGCCGCTGAATGAGCATCACCTGCCGCTTGGAGAAATGCTTGGTGAACAGCGGGGTCATCAGCTGGCCGGTGGTGCTGGTGGGCAGTTTGTATAAACTCACCGCCAGCCCAAACGCCCACGGCATGCGCGTGGCGTAGATAAACGTCCACACAATCATGCCCTCCCACACGTTGGGCACGCGGGTGAACACGTCGCTGATGCTGCGAATCCACTGGTATTTGTTCTTGAACACCTCGCGGATGCCGTCTTTGAACTTCACCCGCGCCACATGGTTTTTCTCTTCAATCACGCGCTCCTGCACGCGCAGCACAAGCAAGCCTTGCGCCAAGCAGATTGCGCCGTAGATGGGCAAAATCACTTGGTAGGCGCGGATGTTCTCCAAACCGCCCAGCATCACCGCCACCAGCGGGAACAACGGGCGGTAAATTGAGCGCAGCAGGCCGGTGAAAATCGGCGCGATGGACATGATGCGCGAGCGTTCTTGCGGGTTAGGGCTGATGCGGTTTTGGAAGTTGTTAATGTCCGCATAAAACCCGCGGAAGCTATCGAGCGCGCCGGTGACGAAGTGGGTCATCAGCAGCAGCGTGCTATAGGTCACGTTTTGGTAGGGAATCTGCGTAACGAGAATCACCAGCAGCAACACCAGAGGCCCGAAGAAAATCATCATGGGCTTGAACTTGCCATATTTGCGCCCAAACAGCCGCAGCACCGTGATTTGCGTGGCGCTCACCCCCACCACGATGAACAGCCGCAACGCGATGTGGCGCAGCAGGTCGGGCAGCAGCACGATGTCCACCAGAAATTGCGGCACTTGCGCGGCGGCAACGTTCAGCGGCGGCAGCATCCACAGCACGATACCCAGCGCCAATGCGCCCGCGCCGCCAGCCAGCAACCCGCGTGACACCTTGCGGGGGAATCGTCCCATGTTGTCGATGATATACGGTCCAAGCGGCAGCGCCACGTAGTTCATAATCGTGGCAATGAGCGACACCGCGAAGATGTCCATCGGTCGCAGACCGAAGATCAACCCGCTAAGCGTGGCAGTGCCCGCCGTCATCGCCACGGTGTCGAACACGGGATTCCAGCCGCCCAAACCCATGCTGGCAAAGCACCACGACAAGAACTCCTTGAACGACACATGGTTATCCTGCTCCGGGTCATATGGCCAGATCTTCTGGGTCAGTTTTTGATAAAGTGCTCGCATGACTCTCCTTTCTTGCGCTCGCCGCGCAGGCGCTACTTTTCTTGAAAGAAAAGTAACCAAAAGAACTTTTTCGTCGCTTTGCTGTGTTCTATTATAGTCAAATTAAATCTAGGTTTTTTTGGGCACCTTTTTTTGCAAAAAAAGGTGCGAAAACTCACGTCTGCCCATAGTAGGCATCCGCGCCGTGTTTGCGCAGAAAGTGTTTGTCAAGCAGCGTTTGCTGCATGGCTGCGCCGCCGCCCAGCAAGCGGGTGTCCAGCGCCATGGCGGCAACTTCCTCCAGCACTTTGGCGTGGTAGACCGCCGCGTGGGCATCTTCGCCCCAAGTGAACGCCCCATGGCTGTGTACCAGCGCAGCAGGCATCTGCATGGGATTGCGCCCCGCGAAGGCTTCGGCAATCACAAGACCGGTGTTGTGTTCATAGTCGCCCGCGATTTCTTCGGCGGTCATCGCGCGTGTGCAGGGGATTTCGCCGTAAAAATAGTCCGCGTGCGTCGTGCCAAGGGGAGCAATCCCCTGCCCGGCTTGCGCCCATGCGGTTGCTTTGGGTGAGTGCGTGTGCGCCACGCCGCCGATGTCGCCAAAGGCGTTGTAGAGCGCGCAGTGGGTGGGGGTGTCGCTGCTGGGGTTGAGCTTGCCCTCCACTTTGTTGCCCTGCAGGTCAACCACAACCATGTCGTTGGGCGTGAGTGCGTCGTAATCCACGCCGCTGGGCTTGATGACGAACAGCCCGCGCGCGCGGTCGATGCCGCTGACGTTGCCCCAGGTGAAGATCACCAGGCCAAGCTTAACTAAGTTTATGTTTGCGTGATACACCTGATGCTTGAGTTGTTCGAGCATTAGAACATCGGCCCCCAAACTTCCATGAACATGAATACGTCGTTTAGCGGCATGCTTTGCATCTGTGCCGTACTAAACAGGCTTTCCGGCGGATTGCGGTGCAGCGTATCTATTTCAATGATGCTTAGTCCGCCATCGAACGCCACCGTTTCCATGCGGCGCAATTGGTTGTTGTGAAAGAAAAACGTGCTCATCCCGCCATCCACGGGCAATGTGGTGGCAAGATAGGTGCGTCCTGCATATGTTGCGTGGACATATGCAATGTCAAACGGAATATGCAAGCCATCTATGCCAACCGGATCAAATTCCATCATGTACATTTCATCGCCGAGTATGTTCCCGAAGCTGAAGTAAGCGTCACGCTCTGGAAAAATCGTGGTTGAGCCACCGCGTTCAATCAGCATGCGCATTGTGTTGCCAAATGTGCTTTGCAACGCTTCAGCTTGCTCGGCATCATGTTGCGCCCAGTCCAGTGTTTGCTCGAGCACAGAACGACTGCCATCGCCTGCCATCACAATGGGCGTGTCAACTGCAGGCGAAAAATCATGTTCAGGCACAATGGTGCGTCCACGCAGATAAAACCGCCCACCATTGAATGTGTCTGCCACGTCGCGCATCAAGATGTAAATCTCGCTCGCGTATGACGGTATGGTGGTCTCGGGTTCAGCCGTTGGCGCAGCGCCACACGCCGCCAATGCCAACACCAAGCCTAAGCCAACCGCCATGCATAAAATTTTCTTCATTTCTTTCTATCCCTTCCAGATTACATCATTGTAGCGCAGCTCCTGCCGCAGCGCGGGGATGCTCGTGTGTGCGCCGATGTGCACAAACTCGATGTTGAGCATCTCGGCAACGTGGCGCATGGTTTCGGCGTCCAGACCATAGCTCAACACGCTGTGGTGCGCGCCACCAGAAAAAATCCACGCCTCTGCGCTGGTTTCGAGCGTCGGCAGCGGCTTCCACAGCACGCCCGCCACCGGGAGACGAGGCATGTCGTGCGGCTGCTGCACACACTGCACGTCATTCACAATCATGCGGAAACGGTCACCCATGTCCACAATCGTCGCCAGAATCGCATCCCCTGCCGCAGCCTTGAACGTCAGCCGGGCAGGCGGTTCGCGGTCGCCAATGCCGAGCGGCTCCACGCGAATCTGCGGCTTGGTTGCCGCAAGCGTCGGGCAAACTTCCAACATGTGTGCGCCCATGTTCAGCCCGCGCGAAAAATCATAGGTATAGTCCTCCATGAAGCCCGTGCCGCCGGGCAAGCCCTCTGCCATGTGCTTCATGATGCGGCACAACGCGGCGGTTTTCCAGTCGCCCTCACCGGCAAAGCCAAAGCCTTGGCGCATGAGATCCTGCGCAGCGAGGCCCGGCAGTTGCCGCAGCTGCTGCAAGTCCTGGAAGTTCGTGTGGAACGCGCCGAAGCCCTCTGCTTGCATGAACTTCTGCAGCGCAACCTGCACCCGCGCCTGAACCTCCACTGCGGCGATGTCTTCGGTCGCCATGGTGTAGTGCTCGCGGTATTGCGCCATTTGCGCGGCGATTTCGTCGGGTGTCACGGCATCCACCAGCGCGATGATGTCGCCGACGCCGTAGTGATCCACCTGCCAGCCAAACTTGATGTGCGCCTCCACCTTGTCGCCTTCGGTCACGGCGACGTCGCGCATGTTGTCGCTGATGCGCAGCACACGCAGGCGGCGGCTTTCCGCCACACCCACGGCGGCGCGCTGCCACTGCGCCATGCGGCGGCGCAGGGTTTCGCACTGCCAGTGCCCGGCGAGCACGGTGCGCGGCAAACGCAAGCGCGCGGTGATGAAGCCATGCTCGCGGTCGCCATGGGCAGACTGGTTGAGGTTCATGAAGTCCATGTCGATGCTGTCCCAGGGGATGGCGCGGTTGAACTGTGTGTTGATGTGCAGCAGCGGCTTTTGCAGGCGTGTGAGCCCGCGAATCCACATTTTTGACGGCGAAAACGTGTGCATCCACGTGATGATGCCTGTGCAGTGCGGGTCATGGTTGGCGGCAGCGATGGCGGCTTCAATCTCAGCCGAGTTGCGCACCACGGGTGTCCACCGCACGGCGTAGGGCAGCGCATCGCTGAAGCCGTCAGCCATGGCTTTGCTGTGCTCGGCGACCTTTCGCAGCACGTCGTCGCCATATAAATCTTGGCTGCCAACGATGAAGTAGAATGTGTGGTTCATGTGTTCTCTCCATGTGAATTGGGTATGTTTGTAGGGGCGGCGGGTACGCCACCCCTAACGCTGATAAACGCAGCGCGCTTATACATTCAAGTCGTTTTCTTCGCGCACTTCACGTTGCGCGGCAACAAGCGCGCGGCGTTCAATTAGGTCACTTTCCACATCGCCCGGTTCACGTGGATACTTAAACCACATCAGACCAATGAACGCAAACAGTTCCGCAACCACAATGCCCACATGCGCCAAGGGCCAAATGGTGTCGAGAAAACGTTGCGGCTGGTCTTCCGGGTTATCAAATACCCAGCCGCGAAAGCCGGTCCACTGCACCACCAAGCCGCCAACAATCGAGTTCAAATTGTTGCGCACCAGCTTGTTGATTATGCCGTACACCGACTGCGTAAGACCTTCACTGCGGTGCCCGGTTTTCCATTCCACATAGTCAAACATTTCGTACTCAATGATGTTGTGCGGCACGGCAGCCCATTGGTTGAAAAAGCCGCGTATGCCTTCCATCGTCCACATAAATACAAGGCGTGGCAGTGATTGCCAACCCACCAAAAAGCTAAATAGGTGTGTTAAGCCAATCACCGCAACATGCGTGCGCAGGAAATTGAGCGGCCCGCCGAAAAACTTCACCGCCTGCAGCGCAAAGGGTGTCATTAAAAATCCGGGCAAGCCAAACACAATGTCTTTTAGCGTAAACAAGAGTTCAGCGCCAATGGGTCGCCCGGCAATGGTAAACGGCATTTCGCGAATGAGAAAGCGATAAATAAACATCTGGTCGCCGCGCGGCGTGATGATACGCGCCAAGCCAATCACCAGCCACACCATGAACCAGCGGTTGTGTTTCACCACCGCGAATGTTTCACGAAAACTCAGTTTTTCTGCGTGTGTATTTTCTTCGCCTTCGGCGTTCACTTTTTGCTCGAAGTCAACGCGCTGCTTGGCAAAGCTGGGCAACCAACGGCCAAAAATGGTGATGGGCAAAAACACCAACGCGCCGATGACCATGATGTGGTAGTCCGTGATGCCCAACACGTGCCGCAGCCCCATGAAAATATTCGGCACGCCGGAAAACACCGCGCCAATTGTTTCACCAATCGAGCGCCACAACTGCACGTGACCGCGTTGTTCTGTGTGCGGGGTGATGCCCGCCCAAATTTTTGCGCTGCTCACATCACTTGCCGTGCGGGTGATGCTGTGCGTCATGCCCACAACCACCCACAACGCCACGCGCGTCCAAGGCGAAAGCCCAAAGCTAAACAGCGTCAACATCATCGTCAGCGGATCATATGTGGCATGAAAGCGGATGATTTTGCGCAAAATGCCCACATCATACTGCCGTTGATCCATGTGCACGCCAATGGGCGGGTCGGTCAAGGCGTCAAAGGTTGCGCCAATCACTTCGGCGCCGCTGTTCATCACCGGTGTGATCAAGCCGGGTTCCATGCCCACAAAAATGCGACCGCGCATGTCCGTGAATCCACGCTGAAAGCCGTTGAACACCGCATGCGCAAAGTGGATGCCGCCCTCCCACGGGCGCAGTTCATCCTCGGGCAAATCTTCGCCCTTGAGCCAGGTGACGGGGTGGCGCGCGGCAAACCTAATCTGTTCTTTGATGTGTGGGCTGATTTTTGGCAATGCTCATCCCTACTTTCACAAAATTGATGGTTTTCTCGCATCATTATACCATACTTTCGTATGACCTGTCAATAAAAATTAAAAGTTAAAATTTTTTTCAAAAAACACTTGACAAACGCCAACAGATGGTGTATGATGATGACATAGTAAACAACTATGAATTGTAGACTAAACTATATTTAAGGAGAAACATATTATGTCAAACTACAAATTCGAGACCCTGCAACTGCACGCCGGCCAAGAAGCGCCCGACAGCGCAACCGATGCCCGCGCTGTGCCCATTTACCAAACATCATCGTATGTCTTCAAAGACTGCGCCCAAGCCGCCGGTCGCTTTGCACTGAGCGAGCCCGGCAACATCTACACCCGCTTGATGAACCCCACCAGCGGTGTGTTTGAGCAACGCGTGGCAGCCCTCGAAGGCGGCGCGGCAGCGCTTGCGGTCGCATCGGGTGCCGCGGCAACCGCCTACGCCATCCAGAACATCGCCAGCACCGGCGACCACATCATCAGCGACAAATTCATCTACGGCGGAACATACAACCTCTTCGACAACATGCTGCCCAACTTCGGCATCACCTGCAGCTTCGTGGACGGCAGCGACCCGCAAAACTTCGCAACTGCCGTGCAACCGAACACAAAGGCCATTTTCATCGAAACCATGGGCAACCCCCACTGCAGCGTGTATGACATCGCCGCCATCGCCAACGTCGCGCATGACGCAGGCATCCCGCTGATTGTGGACAACACCTTCGCCACGCCCTATGCCCTGCGCCCCATCGAGCACGGCGCAGACATCGTGGTGCACAGCGCCACCAAGTTCATCGGCGGCCACGGCACCAGCATCGGCGGCGTGATCGTTGACGCAGGCAAGTTCGACTGGGCAGCCAACGATAAGTTCCCCGGTCTGTCGCAGCCCAACGGCAGCTACCACGGCGCAGTGTTCACCCAAGTGGCGGGCAACTTGGCCTACATCATCAAAATCCGCACCACGCTGCTGCGTGACATGGGCGCGTGCATCTCGCCGTTCAACTCCTTCCTGCTGTTGCAAGGCCTCGAAACCCTGTCGCTGCGCGTGGAGCGCCACATCGAAAACGCGCGCAAAGTCGTGGACTTCCTCGTTGCACAACCGCAAGTTGAGCGTGTGAACCACCCTGCCCTGCCCGGTCACAAAGACCACGCACTGTTCAACCAATACTTCCCCAACGGCGGCGGCTCGATTTTCACCTTCGAAATCAAAGGCGGCGCAGACGAAGCCCGTGCGTTCATTGACAAACTGCAACTGTTCTCGCTGCTCGCTAACGTAGCGGATGCGAAGTCGCTGGTGATCCACCCGGCCTCCACCACCCACTCGCAAATGAGCGCCGAACAACTCGCCGGCAGCGGCATCCAACCCAACACCGTGCGCCTGTCCGTCGGCGTTGAACACATCGACGACATCCTCGCCGACCTCGCGCAGGCCTTCGCGTAAGCGCGAAGAACGATGCTACTTTTTTGAAAAAAAGTAGCGCAAAAAACTTTACTCGCTTCGCGGTGGACTGTTTATGGGGCTGGAATAGGACACAGCGAAGCGACTTGCTCCCCGCAGGGGCGCGGCGAGCGCAAAAGGAGAACCCCATGCCCAAGCCAAACCTCATGGTCGCCCTCAGCGGCGGCGTGGATAGCTCTGTTGCAGCACTCTTGTGCAAGCAGCAGGGCTATTCCTGCGTTGGTGCAACGATGAAGCTGTTTGATAACGAGGATGTGGGCCTGCCGCGCGAAAAAAGCTGCTGCTCGCTTGATGACGTGGAGGATGCCCGCAGCGCGGCCTATTCGCTGGACATGCCGTTCTATGTGATGGACTTCACCGCCGACTTTGCCACGCAGGTCATCGACCGTTTCATCTCGGCCTATCAGCGCGGCGAAACGCCCAACCCCTGCATCGATTGCAACCGCTACATGAAGTTTGAAAAGCTGCTGCAACGTGCGCATTTGATGGACATTCCGCACCTTGCCACGGGGCACTACGCGCGCATTTCGCAAGAGAACGACCGTTGGCTGCTGCGCCGCGCCGTGGACGACACCAAGGATCAGTCCTATGTGCTCGCTTGCATGACGCAAGCGCAACTGGCGCACACGTTGCTGCCACTGGGCAGTTTGCACAAAAGCGAGATTCGCGACATCGCAGCCGAACACGGCTTCATCAACGCCCACAAGCGCGACAGCCAGGACATCTGCTTTGTGCCGCATGGCGACTACGCCGCGTTCATCGAGGAATACGCCGGACAGACCTACCCGCCCGGTGATTTCCGCGACTTGCACGGCAGCGTGCTCGGACAACACCGTGGGTTGATTCGCTACACCGTGGGGCAGCGCAAAGGTCTGGGCATCGCTGCGCCCAAGCCGTTGTATGTGCACTCCAAGTGTGCGCAGCAAAACACCGTCACCCTGTGTGAGAATGACGGCTTG